>QNXU01000050.1 GCA_003973485.1 Bacteroidota bacterium
ATATTTTGTTGCGGACAGCATTCAATTTGATGATTCATTAAAATACACCACTTCTGATGGAAGAATAGTATATGGTGGAGGTGGAATTATGCCCGACTATTTTGTTCCATTAGATACTACTCAAACTTCAAATTATCTAAATAGACTATTCTTGAGTAATACCTTAAGACAATACACTTTCTCCTATTATGAGAAAAATCAAAAAATGTTGGAAAATATGGGCATGGAAGGATTCATTAAAAACTTTCAGGTAACCGACAAAATGTTAAATGAATTAACCAGCTTAGCTAAAACTAATAATGTTGAATTTAATGAGGAAGGATTTAATAAATCCAAAGAGTTGATAAAACTCTACAGCAAGGCTTACATTGCCAGAAACATTTGGAATAATGAAGGCTTCTACCCTATCTTTAATCAGCAGAATGAAGTCTTCCTAGAAGCACTTAAACTTTTTGATAGAGCTGAATCTTTGGCTAAGAAATAATTTTTTAGAACTTATATCATTATGGCATTTTACGTAAGAAAAGGAAACGTTCCACCTAAAAGACACACTCAATTCAGGCAACCAGATGGAAGTTTGTATGCAGAAGAATTGGTGAGTTCTTTGGGATTTTCAGGTATTTACTCAAATCTATATCACATCAATCCTCCAACAAGAGTAAAAGAGATTAAAAAGTCTGTGGCTTATGGAACTAAGCCTGATAAAGATTTAACACTTCAGCAAATACACTTAAATACTTCTGGCGTTAAAAATACAGGCAGTGATTTTTTGGACAGCCGAAAAGTGTTGTTGATGAATGATGATGTTTCCATGGCGCTATGTATGCCTAGCCGCCAAAGCATGGATTATTATTATAAAAATGCTGAAGCAGATGAGTTATTGTTCATTCATGATGGCAGTGGCTATATGTATTCCCAATTTGGAAAACTAAAAATCCAAGCAGGAGATTATGTAGTGATACCAAGAACCACGATTTATAAATTAGAATGGGATACAAGTGATATTCGATATCTAGTAATAGAATCAGCAAGCCCAATTGAAACGGTAAGCCGATATAGGAATGAATTAGGTCAACTTTTAGAGCATTCTCCGTATTGCGAAAGAGATATTCATCCTCCGCAAGAGTTGATCACAGAAGAAACCAAAGGAGATTACCATGTGAAAATTAAAAAAGGTGGTTATATCCATCATTACGTATATGATCACAGTCCTTTTGATTTAGTAGGTTGGGATGGTTTTTTATATCCTTATACATTATCGATACATGATTTCGAACCTATTACAGGTAGAATTCATCAGCCGCCTCCCGTACATCAAACTTTCCAAGCGGCTGGTTACGTGATTTGTTCTTTCGTGCCAAGATTGTTTGATTATCACCCTGATGCTATTCCAGCTCCTTACAACCACAGTAATATTGATTCTGATGAAGTATTGTATTATGTGGAAGGGAACTTTATGAGCAGAAAAGGAATTGATAGAGGTTCTTTTACGCTTCATCCTGGCGGGCTCCCACACGGACCACATCCGGGAACGGTAGAAAAAAGTATTGGAGCTAAAGAAACTGAAGAACTAGCAGTAATGTTAGATACATTCAGACCGCTTTATGTTACAGAAGAAGGTAAGGACTTTATGGATAAGAAATATCCTATGAGTTGGACGGAATAAAATGAAAATGATGAATAATTTAATTCTACATAATGTTGATGATGCAGCTTTGAAGTTTCTAAAGGATGCTTCAAAAAAATACAGTTTTGAAATTGGCACTGTGCAAAACTTATATCCGGATTCAAGTGATTATTATGAAATAAATGGAATTAAAATAAAGAAGGAAAAAAAAGATTTTTCAAATTTAGACTTAGTGTCAGATGTAGTTTCAGAATATAAAAGCACAGCCAAAGAATTACGAGAAAAAGGATGGAATCGAAACTTGTAATATGCGATCCTGATGTATTGATTGATTATTTTGAAAAAAGAAAAACAAGGCATGAAAAAACAGTTGATATTATAGAAAATAAAATTGGTTTAGATAATGTTTTGATTTCTATAATTTCATTAATGGAATTAACAATAGGTGCCAGCAATAAAAACGATTTACACCTATTAAATAGCCAGCTAAACAACTTTGATATAGTTCCAATTAATACAGATATTAGCATAACTGCTTCCCAACTTTTAAATAATTTTCACCTAAGCCATAGAATTGGAATAGCCGATTGTTTAATAGCAGCATCTTCTGTTAAATTAAGAGTGCCTCTTTTCACATATAACATTAAAGATTTTAAATTTATCAATAATGTAGAACTAATGAAGTTTTAGAAAAGTTAAATGTGGAATGTACGCCATAGTTGATATAGAAACCACAGGAGGTTATGCAGCCCGAAACAGAATTTGCGAAATCGCCATTATTATACATGATGGCGAAAAAGTGGTCAAAGAATATCAATCCTTAATCAATCCTGAGCGTCATATCCCTCCACAACTCTCTGCTATTCATGGTATAAACGACCAAATGGTGGCAGAAGCCCCTAAATTTTATGAAGAAGCTAAAACCATTCATGAATTACTAGAAGGCAATATTTTTGTGGCTCATAGCGTGAATTTTGACTACTCTTTCGTGAAGGCTGCTTTTCAAGATTTAGGATATGAGTTAAAATTAAAGAAACTCTGCACAGTCCGCTTGAGTAGGAAAATATTTCCTGGATTGAAAAGCTATAGCCTTGGAAACATCTGTGAAAACAGAGGCATCAAAATAAATGACAGACACCGAGCCTTTGGTGATGCCATAGCCACAGCTGAGCTTTTTACACAATTGGTTCAGCATGATCAAGATGATCATATTCAAAAATCATTGAAAAAGAATGCCGCTGTAGTTAATATTCCAGAGAATTTAGAAAGATCAGTCTTCGAAGCCTTACCAGAATCGCCAGGTGTTTATTATTTTCTTAATCAGAAAAGCCAAATCATTTATGTAGGTAAAGCCAAAAACATTAAAAAAAGGGTAAGTAATCATTTTGGTGGTAGTAAATTGGAAGTAGCCAAACAAGCTTTTCAAAGCCAAATTCATCATGTAGATTATTATTTAACGGGAAATGAATTGATTGCACTTTTGCACGAATCACATGAAATCAGAAAAAACTGGCCCAGATATAACCGAGCCCAGAAGAACAACAGCCCTGGTTATTCCATTTACCTATATGAAGACAGACAAGGCTACAAAAGATTGCAACTAGGCAGAAAACAAACTGGAATGCAAAGTTTGATGCGGTTCCCTAATCATGCTTCTGGTTTTAGCTTTTTAAATGAGATCAGTAAAAATCTGAAAATCTGCCCCAAGTTTGCAGGCATACAATCTAGCCCGGGAGCTTGCTTTGATTATAGCTTAAGTCTTTGTGAAGGAGCATGCGCTGGTGAAGAATCGGTCTCTCAACACAATGAAAAGATTCAAGCTTTTATCGAACACTGCAAAGCCGAAAAAAGTGATTACATCTTAATTGGCGATGGCAGAAATATCAATGAATCAGCATTTGTGTTAGTAGAAGAAGGATTCTACAAAGGCTTTGGCTTTTATACCGAGGAAGATACTATTGAGAATTGGGAAGAATTCAGCAATTACTTGATTCAATATCCTGACCATCCTGAAATTTATAAGATTTTGAGCAGTGAACATGCTACTAAAAATTATAAGAAAATTAAGAAGGATGTATTTTTGAAGAGGAAGGAGTCTGCTTAGAACTTCCTAGATTAGAACACTAAGTTTTCAAAATTAGAACAAAATTTGCTCGAAGCGTGCGGGCTGGAGGACAAAAAGGCGGGCCTGCGTTGGAATTGCAGCGTTGAAGCATCTTTTTGTCTTGAATTTTTGTTTCTTTTTGTTCAAGCAAAAAGAAAGGAAACTAGATTAGAAAGATAATCAAATTTCTGATCAGATAGTGTAATTATTACATACACCTACCCTCTTCTGTTCTTTCCAATTTTCAAAATCATTATTGAACTCTTCAAAACTTTTTACCTTTCCTGTAGAGATAGCTATTTCTGAATCCTCAGCTCTACTGTTTATTTCATCTTCGCTTAAAATTCCTTTAATGTAGGCTAATACTTTTTCTTGCTGACCTACCTCTAGCTTAAGTAAATAGCTAATAAGTTCTTTTCCTATTGCCTTTTCCATCCTGTTCGATTTGTATTGTAATAGTAAATATAACATTTTAAGATTTATTGCTAGAACAAGCAGTGCATAAAGTGAATTCCAATTAACAAAGAATTAATTTTAAGTAATCGTAACTACTCAGGTACCAAATTAGCAGTAATAGCCAAGCAATCAAATATGTTCTTGTTTCTTTTGATAATGGTATCTATTACAGACCTGATAATTGCGAAAGAACGTGCACCGGATTCAGATCTAAATTGTCCTGATACCTTTTGTTTT
>QNXU01000192.1 GCA_003973485.1 Bacteroidota bacterium
CATTTTAACTGATACTAACTCACCTTGATCATTGTATAATTTCTTCCCTTCAAATCTTGCCTGTACTTGATCTTCCGTAATTCTTGCACCTAAACCTGGCGTTTCACCTGCGTGAGCAAATACAGCACCTTTAATTGTTTTTCCTTCAGTATCTAAGGCTACATATCCCCAGATATTATCCCATAATCCACTACCGTAAACAGGCAGAATATAAGATTCTATTTCTTCTCCCCCATCTTTACCATAATATTTAAATACAGGGTAAAGCCTTTCTTCTGGAGCCTTTTTATACTGTTTCTCCACATTTACATCCTCAGCAACTATTGACTCACCTTTCTCATTTTCGGATACGATATTTCCCTCATAATCTGTTACTTCAGATTTGATGGTTTTATCATAGGTTTCAATCACATCCATATCAGATGTTACTTCCATCACAGCACCTAAAATTTGTTTTTTAGTATCCAGTTCAATTGACTTTTGCTGGATAGGCCCTAAACCTTCAGAAGTAGCTGCTAATAATCCGCCTAATACTACTGTTAGTATTACGGAAAATAATATTACATAATAATTAGACTGTCGCACGTTTTAACCTCCTCTTTTTATTAGATTCAACAACATAATGATCGATTAATGGAGCAAACACATTCATTAAAAGAATGGCAAGCATGATTCCTTCCGGATAGGCTGGGTTTACTACTCTGATAATTACAGTTAATATCCCAATTAAAAATCCATATATCCATTTTCCAGTTTCTGTATGAGCTGCTGAAACAGGGTCAGTAGCCATAAAGACAGCTCCAAAGGCTAAACCTCCTATTACTAAGTGATAATGAGCAGGCATTTCCATGAAAGCATTAACACCTATCGCATTGAAACCTAATCCCATTAACCAAGCTCCAGCAAAAACACTAAAAATAATTTTCCAGCTTCCAACTCCTGTAGCGATAAGAATTAAAGCGCCTATCAATACCATTAAAGTAGAAGTTTCTCCAATAGAACCAGGTATTGCTCCAATAAACAAGTTTTTGAAAGAATACATTCCTTCAGCCCAAAAGCTAGAGAATGATTCTAAAACAGTCCCAGTTCCATTTAATGCAGTATCATAAGCAACTGCTAATGCAGTAGCTCCAGAATATCCATCAACTGCAGCTGCATCACCTAAATAAGTCCAAACTTCACCAGAAATATCGGTTGGATAAGCAAAATATAAAAACGCTCTAGCTGTTAAGGCTACGTTTAATACATTCATTCCTGTTCCACCAAAAACTTCTTTTGCAATGATTACAGCAAAAATTGTAGCTAAAGCAACTTGCCATAAAGGTATGCTTGGAGGCATGATTAAAGCAATCAGCATACCTGTAACCAAGTAACCCTCATTTACGGGGTGGTTACGAATTACACAAATTGCAAACTCAGTACCAAGTCCAACTGCATAAGAAACAATAATGATTGGAAGAGCTTGAATAGCACCAATTCCAACTTTCTGGATAAAAGTAGCAGTTTCTCCAATTGCTAAAAAATGCTGATGACCTATATTCCAAATCCCAAACAATAAACATGGAATCATGGCGATTACCACTGTAATCATTGTTCTTTTTAAGTCGTTAGCATCTCTAATCTGAACACCCTTCTTAGCAGTTACTAACTTAGGTCTGAAAAGAATCGTTCGGTGACCTTCGTACAATGTATAGTACTTCTCGTATTTCCCCCCTTTCTCAAAAAGAGGTTCAATTTTATCGAAGAATTTTTGTATTGGATTCATATTTTATTGTATGATTATATTTATTGATATTAACCCTGAGGATTAATTACCTTTTATCCATTTATCATTAAATTGATTCCTTTTCTTAAGATGGCTTGCAATTCATGTTTTGAAACATCAATGAATTCACATAAAGCTACATCTTCTTCCACTAATTCAAAAATACCTAAGGCTTCCATCTCATCATAATCTTCAGCCATTATAGCTTTGAATAAGTAGTTAGGCAAAATATCCATTGGAAGAACTTTTTCAAACTCTCCAGTTAATACAAATGCTCTTTCCTCTCCATTAGTATTGGTATTTAATACATATTCTTTCTTTTTGTTCAAGAAAGATAATAAACCAATAGCTCTATGAATACTTAATTTTGAAGTAGTTGGCTTAATCCATCCTAATAACTCTTCAAAATCCCCTTCAGGAACAACCGTTATTTGCTCATCATAATAGCCAATATAACCATCTGCTTCAATCTTTTCACCAGTCAATGGATTTCCAGATATATATCTTACGTGGTCTCCTGAAATATTATCCTTAATGATATTTTTTATTGAAGCTCCAACATAGGTTTGATAATATTGAGGTTCAGCTACTTCAGACCCTGTTAAAGCTACTTTTTTGGAAGCATCATACTTTCCTGTTAAGAAAAGCTTACCAATTTGAATCACTCCATAAGGCTTTACAGTCCATGCAATATCTCCTTTATTGATAGGATCTATGTGATGAATCTGAACTCCAACATTACCAGATGGATGCTTTCCAGAAAATTTATTGATTTGAACACCTTCCGCTTGGCTGAACATTTTTAACATTTCTTTATCCTCAGAAATATTAATATGTACTTTACCTTCAGTGAATTTCTTGATCACCTCTAACCCAGCAGAAAATGCCTCTTCTTCCTCCTTATAAATAAAGTTATAATCAGGCGCCAAAGGATGTGTATCAAATGCAGATATAAAGATTGCTTTTGGTGAATCTTCAGGATTTGCAACGATACCGTAGGGTCTTTGGATAATATTAGGCCAAACACCACTTTTCAGCATTGTTTCTTTGGCTTTTTGAGCATCTAAAGATTTAAGATCAGATTTGGAATGTTTTCCGAAATCCTCAAATTCATTTTCTTTATCTGCTAAAATCCTTAACTCTAGTAATTTTCGCTTTTCACCCCTTTTTATTTCGGCTACCTCCCCACTAACGGGAGAACAGTACATTACATCTGGAGCCATTTTATCATAGATGAGCGGAGTTCCTGCTTTAACAGCATCACCTTCTTCTACTAATAATTTAGGCCTAGTAATAGCCGGGAAATCAGTTGGTTTTATTGCGAATGTTTCCGGTTTAGGCGCATTTGATATCTTATTCTCAGCTTTTCCAGCTAAGTTGATATCAAAACCTTTTTTAAGTTTAATGGTATGAGACATGTCTTTATTTAACAATGAACCCTTATTTGAAATTGAGGCAAAATTAAGAATTATTTTGCTAAAAAAAATCTTTTAGCGCATTATTAGCGCACATAATAAAATGAATCTTAAACTTTTTTGTTAACAGCTTTGAAGGCTTTGGTGTTCAATATTTTCTACAAAATTTTTCACTTTTTCCATTAACCACATAGGCGTTGAAGTTGCACCGCATATACCCACAGTTTCAAAGCCTTCAAACCAACTGCTATCAATCTCATCTTCGCTTTCAATAAAATAGCTGTTTGAGTTTTGAGCTTTACAAACTTGATACAAGGCTTTCCCATTAGAGCTTTTCTTTCCACTTACAAACAAGATAACATCATGTTGTTGAGAAAAAACATTTAATTTAGGTTCTCTATTGGAAACCTGCCTACAAATACTATCATTTGCATTTAGTTTTGCCGACTGCTCTTCTTTAATATTTGCTTGTGCCTGTTTTAATCTTTTCTCAATCTTTTCTTTAATATCATAAAAGCCTGTTGTGCTTTTGGTTGTTTGACTAAATAATGTAACTGGCCTATTAAAATCGATTTTATCTAAATCTGATTCATCCATTACTATTATTGCATTGCCATTTGTTTGTCCATCTAAGCCCGTAACTTCTGCGTGACCTTTTTTACCGTAGATTACAATTTGCCCTTTATCTGAGCACATTTTATCGTGGGCGTTTTTCACTCTGTTTTGTAATTTCAATACCACTGGGCAACTTGCATCAATAAGCTCAATATTATTTTCCATGGCCACTTTATAAGTTTCAGGTGGTTCTCCATGGGCACGAATCAAAACTTTACAATCATGAAGCTGTTTCAATTCATCGTGATTAATCACTCTCAGCCCTTTATTATAAAGTCTTTTTACTTCCATATCATTATGGACAATATCACCCAAACAATATAGTTTTTCTGAGTCCTCCATCGCATCTTCAGCCATTCTTATAGCATATTCAACTCCAAAGCAATAGCCGGAATCTTGATCAATGGTTACCTTTAGCTTATCCATCATGTTTAATCATTTTTTCTGTTGCCAACTGCAGCACATATTCCACCTGCTCTGGCAAAGTAAGTTCACTTGTATCTAGAATATAGGCATCTTCGGGTATTATCAATGGATTTTCCTTTCTTTCAGAATCCATTTTATCACGAGCCAATAAATTTTCTTCAATCTCAGGAAT
>QNXU01000201.1 GCA_003973485.1 Bacteroidota bacterium
AAGTGAAGGAGCGAATGATGTATTTGCCAGAAGGCGAATGGTATAATTTCTGGACGGATGAATTGATTTCTGGTAAAAAAGAAATTACAGTTGAAACCCCATTAGAACAAATCCCAATGTTTGTTAAAGCTGGAGCCGTGATTCCTATGCAAGACAAAATGCAATATGTGGATGAATTTGTGCCCGAAAACATCAAATTACATATCTATAAAACTGTAAATGAAACTGAAAGCAAATTGTATGAAGACGATGGTTTGACTAAAGATTTTGATTTAGGAATCAGCACTTTACATACTTTTATTCAGAAATCCGTAGATAATTCTACCCTAATTCAGCATAAAATGGAATCAGAATATGAATCTGGTTCAAAAGGATTTGAAATTCATCTACATGGCTTTGATAATGTGGAGAAAATCATTGTAGATGGAAATACAATCAGTATTAATAATGAATCTAAAATAATAGTCGATAGAGATTTTGATACGTTAGAAATCATAAAACAATAAACCTTAAAATAAATTACTCATGGAGGTATTGATGATAGGCCCTGGGAATCCGAACCCGCAAAACAGTGGACTTGGAATTGCTTGCTACCATATTGCTCAACATTTGGCTAAAAATGTACACTTAAAGCTTTTTTCAGTAGAAAGTGCAGAAGAATTGGCTAATCAGGAAATAGAAAGCAGCAGAACCGAAACGCTTAACCGACAAAAATTAACCAATAAAAAGCAATTAAATGCAGATTTGGTTCATCTTTCAGTCAAAAGTGAGCTAAACCCTTATTTCTATTCTTCAAGTATTGAAATCGAGCAGCATTACAATGAAAATATAGAGGTTTCTGTACAAGAAGCACTGGAAGACTTCAGTCAGAAAATTGTGATGAAAAGCCGAAATTTAGATTTTGATATTATTTATGCACACGATTGGACTGCCATTCCTGCCGCTAAAAAATTGAAGGAGCTGAGTAGCAAACCCATCATTTTGCATATTCATGCTTTAGATTATGACCGCAGCGGAAAAAAAAGCAATTCATGGTTATTTGATTTGGAAAAAGAGGGTATGCAAATAGCCGATTTAGTGATTGCTATTAGCGAATACCATAAAAAAATTATGGTTAAAGAATACGGCATAAATGCATCCAAAATTAAAGTGATTCACCATGGAATTGATGAATTACAAGCCTCTGATTATAAAGCCCCATTTGATGAAGATATTGTTTTGTTCTGTGGAAGATTAAGTTTACAAAAAGGAGCTAGTACTTTTATTGATATTGCAGATGAATTATTGAAAAAAGAACAGAATCTTCGTTTTGTGGTTAGTGGGCAAGGGGAATTGATGGAAGAAATGATTGCTAGCTCTACTGAGAAAGCTATTTGGAATAAAATTAATTTTACGGGTCATCTTCCTCAGGAAGATATTTTTGCCATTATGAAAGCCGCTAAAGTGATGGTTATGCCATCTTTATCAGAACCTTTTGGATTGTCAGCTTTAGAAGCAGTAAGCTTAAACTTACCAGTAGTTTTATCCAAAAATTGTGGTGTGGCAGAAGTTCTAAAAGATGTTCCAAAAGTAGTACAAAGTGACATTGAAAGTTATGTTATCGCTATTAGAGAGATTTTGGCAAATCAAAAGCAATCCTCAAAAATTGCACAGCAAAATGCAGAATCCGTTAAGAAAAGAAATTGGGAGACGGTTTCAGATGAAATATTTTCAGCTTTAAAGCAAGAATTGAAAAATGGATAATTATCAAATCATACATTTCAATCATCCGCTAGAGGTGAAAAAATTATCTTTTTTAGATATTGGAAAAAACCTTCCGGCAGTGGATGAATCAAAAAGCCAAAAGACTTTCATTGATGACTTTTCAGATTTAGTTTACTCAAAACTGAAAACAGTTTTAAAAATGGCAGAGAAAGATAAGTGTCCATTAGTCTTTTTCAGTTTGCCATTTTTAAAATTTCTTAAACAACAAGACACTAACTTAATGTTGGAGATAAAAAAGAAAGTAGATAATGGGAAAATTCAGTTAATAGGTTCTTGCGCTTATCATTCCTTTAGTTATCTATGTTCTCCTTTGTTATTTAAAAAAGAGGTGGCGCTTTATTTAGATGGATTATCAGATTATTTCGAAAAGAAACCCGGTATTTTCATCAATACAGCATGTCTCTATGACGATCAGGTTGCTGAAATAGTGAATTCATTAGGTTACCAAGGAATAATAGCCACTGCAAACCCATGGCATTTGGCGGGGAAGCATTCTGGTCAAGTTTATAAATCAAATACAGCACAGCCTTTCAATATTTTACTTTCGAATGGTGATGGCCCGGATAATTTTCAGATCAGTTTAGTGAATGGATATGGAAGTGCCTATAATTCTGATTTCATTGATAAATCAGTTTCAAATGAGAAACAAATTCAGGAATTGTTTATGATCGGTAATCCAGATGAACATTCCGTTTATGCGGTAAGCTTACCTTTAAGTTCCCCCTCTTGGGAACATAAAATTCCAGATTACACCAACAATCCACTGCAAAAAGCCTTATTGAAGCAAGGTTCTGCTTTAGTCAATCAGTATTATGATAAATTATCTGCTGAGGATTTAAAACTCTTAATGCTACTCTGCCAACCCGATCACCTCTTACAAATCAACCAAACCAGCAAGGAAGAGGGTTACGACCATTTTATCAGCAGTATGAATTGGTTGACTGATATTAGTTTGAGGTATAAATAATTAGGAATTATGAATGGGGGAATTAGGAATAGTAAAGTCATTTCAAATTACGAGTCTTAATTTCCAAGAATCCTAAATCAAAAATTTACACTTCTCTCTTCAAACTATTTTGAATTAGAACAAGAAGAAACTAAGCTGAAAAAAACAGAGTTATAATTGATGAATTTCAATCTCAAGAAATAATCCTCATGTTTGTATTAGTAGAAATGATTAAATAAATTTAATATCATGAAGCAAGAAGCAATAAAGATAGAGTTAATTGAGTGGTTGCAAAACTTAAAAGATATTGAAACTTTAAATTTTCTTAAAGTTTTAAAAGATTCATCAACTAAAAACCAAGATTGGTTTCATGAATTATCTGAAGAAGAAAAAATGGGAATTGAAAGAGGATTAGAGGATATAAAAAATGGCAAAACCTTTTCTCATGAAGATGTGAAAGCGAAATATGGATTATAATTTAAGATGGACTGAAGAATCCGTCAGAAATTTAGATGAAATCATAAAAGATATTCGTAAAAAATGGTCTGAAAAGGAAGTTGATAATTTTAGATCTATGCTTAAAAGCAAAATCGAATTCATATTGAACAACCCATTTCTGTACCAAGCTTCGGATTATTTTCCAAAGATGAGAAAAGCTGTCCTAAATAAAAAAACTACTATCTTTTATCAAGTCGATAAAGATAGTATCATAATAGCATACCTCCATATAAATAAAAAGGATCTCAATAAACTGAATTAGTTTACTTCAGATTTTGAATTTTGGATTCGACCTTCGGTACTGTCCTAATCACCCAACATCCCACACCCATCACCCTACCTCTGATACAAATCCATCAAATCCCCGGCAATCTTCCCAGAAGAAAACTGCGCCAAATGCGAATCCACGCCCTTAATCAACTGCTCATTAAATTCATTATCATCGGCTAATTTCACCATTTGCGAAGCTAATTCTTCATGATTTTTAGGATCTGCATAAAGGGCATGCTCCCCTCCTGCTTCTTTCATAGCAGATTGATTGCCAGTAACTACTGCCGTTCCAGTCGAAAGCGATTCCAAAACAGGAATACCAAACCCCTCAAAACTAGAAGGATAAACAGAAGCTACTGCTCCTTTGTAGAGATATGGCAATTCAGTAAAAGGAATATTATTGTAGATCCTTACATTTTGATCTAACTTTAACTTATTAATTTCCTTCTCCACTTCTTTTTGATAATCTGTCTTTTTACCCACTATCAATAGCAATAAATCATGTTTAACCTGATCTAAAACCAGTTTAAAAGCCTGGACCAAATCCTTGGCATTTTTCCTATCTTCAATTGAGCCTACATATAAGAAATAAGGTTGATGTAAGCTGTACTGATCTAGCAAATACAATAACCTTCTTGTTTTCAATTCCTGCTTATAAATAGGATGTACTCCTTGATATATAACATTGATTTTAGAGGAATCAATATCAAAATATTCAATGATGTCAGTTTTCGTTTGTTCACTTATGGCAATGATTTCATCCGCCTTTTTGCAAGCTGACTTAAACTTTTTCTTATAGATATTTCTATCAATAAACGGGTAGAAATCAGGGTAGCGCAAGAAAATCAAATCGTGAATAGTTATAATTTTC
>QNXU01000198.1 GCA_003973485.1 Bacteroidota bacterium
TTAAAATCAAAATTATTTGCATTTCTAAATTCAAATGACGAACCGTATTTACCAATAGCTCCTCCCAGTGTTGTGTGCGAATAATGATCATTAGAAACCATGGCGCTAGCGTCTCATCAATTGGTAAAATTGAGTTAAATTTAACAAAAGTAAAATGGATAAAATAGCTTTCTCTGGTAATGTGATGTATATGGATTTTCGATATAATTATCTTTGTGATACTGTAAGAGCACTAGAAAATCTAATCTCTTCCTTTAAAAAAAAGAATGAGGAAATTGATTATTATGATGGCCTATTCCTTTTAGAGGATTCGGAGCAAACTTATGGTTTGGCATTTATAGCAATGCAAAACTATATTTACGGTAGTATTTATGACCATCTAAAGGCTTTAAAAAGTGACGCAAAGATATCCGAAGACCTTTTCGAGAAATCATTTAAAGTTAGAGGTGAGTTAAAACAGCATATTTGGCAAAACTACATACCAAAATCTGAAAAAGTGGAGCAGAACGATTTAAAATATGTTGAATTGATTATATGTTTGGCAAATTATTATAAACACAGAGATGAAGTAAATGGACTAGACAAAAGCACTTTAATAATTTTAAATAAACTAGATAATAAATTTAACGAAAACAATTTTGAATTAGATGACTCTCCAATAATTAACGGAATTGAATTACTATCTAAGAATTGGGATTTAACGGAAATAGTTGAAAATATTAAATCTTGGAGAGAAAAATTATGGGATTCAAATGGACATCCAACACCTTAATGAACTCTCCCCCAACCCTTTCAAGATTTATTTCACATTTTTCCCTATCCGCTATTTACAAATCCAATCATTCTTCCTACCTTTGCATCGGCAAATCGGCACGACCAGCTCCTGCTGAACTCCCCCAGGACCGGAAGGTAGCAAGGGTAGGCGGTCGTAGCGGTGCGATGTTGATTTGCCATTTTTCTTTTCTCCTCTCCCTACTACTTTTCTCCTCTCCCTACTAATTCAATTCAGTCATTTTATAAACAAGCAAATTATAGGTCTTATTTAAAAAAACCTTCCAGCTTTGAATTAATTAGAATTTCAAAAGTCAATTATATTTGTGGTGTCTTTTTAGCGAAAAAGCTGGAAGGTTTCCAGTAAGATATTTTCAGATTAATCTCTTACCTTTGCGAAAGATTAATTGAATTCAAAATAACCTTTCTACAAATGAAATTTTTTATTGATACCGCCAATTTAGACGAAATTAGAGAAGCCTATGATATGGGCGTTTTGGATGGCGTAACCACCAACCCTAGCCTTATGGCTAAAGAAGGCATCACTGGAGATGCTAACATAAAAGCTCACTACAAAGCTATTTGCGATATAGTGGACAATAACGTAAGTGCTGAAGTCATTGCCACCGATTATGAAGGGATGATGAAAGAAGGTCGAGAATTAGCTAAATTAGATGATAAAATCGTAGTGAAAGTTCCTATGATTAAAGATGGAGTGAAAGCAATTAAGCAATTCTCTTCAGAAGGAATCAGAACAAATTGCACATTGGTATTCTCTTCAGGTCAGGCATTATTGGCTGCCAAAGCTGGTGCTTCTTATGTTTCTCCTTTCATTGGAAGACTAGATGATATTTCTACTGACGGATTGACTTTGATTGAAGACATCATCCGCATTTATGATAATTACGCTTACGAAACTGAGGTGTTAGCGGCATCTGTTCGTCATACAATGCACTTAATCGAATGTGCTAATATGGGAGCTGATGTGGTAACTTGTCCGTTGAAAGTAATCACTGGATTATTGAAACATCCATTGACTGATTCTGGTTTAGCTCAATTCTTAGCAGATCATAAGAAAGGAAACAAATAATTGTCTTAAGTTATCAGTTTTAAGTAATAAGTTAGATTTAAGATAATAGACAGTAAGTTGACAAGTGACAAGAATAAGCCTTTGGCTTATTGCAATTGACAAAATCTAGATTCCATTACTTTAAATATTTTAACTTTTCAGCTTTTCCAAAGTTTAATACTTTGGAAAAGCTTTCAATAATTTCAGTCTAGATTCTTGATTCTAGACTCTAGAATCTCACATTATGTATATTATAAAAGTAAAAGGCAAAGCAAAAATACCTGATTACATTCAGCTTAGGGATGATAATTTTGTATTAATTGCTTATTTTAGAGCTGACCGTCCGTTGAAGAATTTAGATAAATATGGATTGGAAGGCAAGGAAGATGCCTTGCAGGAAGTTATAAATCAGTTACCTTTCGGTAAAATTCAAGCTTTAGATATTTAAACGCACTTTTTTGTGTAATTAAATTTTAGAATCTATATAATTAAAGATGTCATCATTTTCCAACGAACCCGTTATTAGAATTGAAAACGCCACTATCTTCCAAGAAGATAAAGCCATCTTAAGCGATATTTCCTTAAGTATTGGCAAAGGTGAATTTGTATATCTCATTGGCAGAACGGGTAGTGGAAAAAGTTCATTGATGAAAACGCTTTATGCTGATTTAGATTTACGGTTGGGCCAGATGGAAGTGGCGGGATTTAAAATCAATGGCATCAAATCAAAACAAATAGCTCAATTACGAAGAAAAATAAGCGTTATTTTTCAAGATTTTCAATTGCTAGCCGACCGAACAGTGGCAGAAAACCTCTATTTTGTAATGAAAGCTACGGGTTGGAAAGAAAAATCTAAAATGAAAACCCGCATGGCAGATGTTTTGATGCGAGTTGGATTAGGGGCGGTGGATAATAAAATGCCACACCAACTTTCAGGTGGTGAGCAGCAAAGAGTGGTTATTGCTAGAGCTTTAATAAACGAACCAGTTCTTTTAATAGCCGATGAGCCTACTGGAAACCTAGATCCAGAAGTTTCTGAAGGAATTTTCAAATTATTTACAGATATCAACAAAAGCGGTACTGCCATTTTAATGGGTACTCATGACCACAGCTTTTTAGACACCCACCCTTCTCGTGTCTTAAAATGTCAGCAAGGTAAATTATTGGATTCGGACAAAGAAGATTTCGATTTCAAGAGTAATTATTAAAGGAATATACATTAATTACGGTTATTTTATATATTCATATTTTATCTTACTATTTACATCATTAATCGAATAGTCCCCTTTTCGAACTACCTATTTTTAGGTATTTTTAGAATAAAGGATATCATTATAGATTGATTTTCATTACCTTACTTAATAAAAATTAAGTATAGAAAATGAAAAAACTTTACATCACACTCGCATTAAACTTCATTGTATTATTAAGTTTCTCTCAGAAACTACCATTTCAAGGCTACTTAGAAGAATCTGGAGTTCCGGTAAACGGCACCAGAAATTTCAGTTTTGAATTAACTGACTATGGATGGTCTGAAACTATTTCAAATGTTCCAATTGATAATGGAATTTACAATGTGGTGTTAGGAGAAATTACTTTACTACCAGACACATTATTCTCAAATTTAAATGAAACATCCTTAAATATTACAGTAGATAGCACAATCATAGGCAGTGTTACGCTTTACAAACCTTTAGTGAATGGCCAATCATTACTTGGAAATGAAGCTCCTTTAATAGTTAAAGGGCCAAATGGAGAAACAAAAGCAGAGCTTAATTACTTTGCAAATAATAATGCAGGGAGCCTAGTGTTAAACGGAGCCAATGATTCCACAAAAGTAATCTTAGGGTCAGCTGCAGGAGGTTATGGTGGATTCTTAGGTTTATACGATTCATTAAGAAATGTTGGTGCTCAGCTAAGGGTAACAAATAAAGGAAGGGGAAATTTATACACTTACAATGAGGCGCACACAAATGTAGGTTGGTTTGGCGGTATTGGCAATGATGGTTTTGCCCAATTAGTTTCCTATGATGATACCGAAACACTTAGTGGCGCCCTATTACTAGGTTCTTTTGCTGATGGAAGATATCCTGAACTTTATTTAGAAGGCGCTGCTCAACCCAACTTTGGATTAGGACGATTTAGAGTAATTCAATTACCAGGCGGAGAAGAAACCACTCAATTAGAAATCAATAGATCAAATGGTAATGGCCAAGCAAGATTACAAATTAGTCAAGACAATGGAGGTGCTGACCCAACTGGAGTGACTGGTACACTTGATTTATTTGCGGACTCATCTCCTAATTTTATTTTGGGTGCAGCAACTTGGGAAGATCATAATCTAGCTAATATGTCTGCTTATGGTTCCATCCCAGACGGTACTGGTTGGTATTATTCGGTTCTGGATCTTGGTGCATCAAAAACTGGAGATGGTTCTCAGGAATATGGCTTTTTGAATTTTCATAATAACCAAAATGGCAATAGTTATAACACAGTTTCAATATCAG
>QNXU01000096.1 GCA_003973485.1 Bacteroidota bacterium
ATAAAATAAAAACTAAAAACACCTCCTAAAGTTCCGCCAACATCTTGGCCATAGAATAAAGCTTCTGGATTGTTTTGTAAAATATCGTCCACAGCATGCAAAGCGGCATCTACCATCACAGATTTTTCAGCTCCCTTAGGTTTTCGCTGTCCTTTTTCTTCGGTTATGAGCGTATCAGCAAATTCATGTAATTCAACTTCGCTAGGATCAACATCTTCTGCATCTAAAGCTTTTTGATAAGCATCATTTGCATTTTTTATGCCTTCTTCTTCAAGTTTATTAAGTTCCTCTTCCGAGAAATCATTTTGTAATAGATATTTATGGAATTTTGGAATAGGATCCCCCATTGAATGTAATTCTAAATCTTCTTCTCCTCTGTACCATTCCTTTCTTACTCCAGAAGTATGATGTCCTAATAGTGGACAATTGGCATGCAATAAAACTGGGCCTTTGCGATTTCTGACATATTTGATGGCTTCTCCCATTTTGGTATAAGAATCCTCAAAATCGGTACCGTTCGCACGCATTCTTTTTAAACCTTTAAAACCAGCTGCATATTCATAAGCATCCATTGCGCGCATTTCTTTGCCAGTCGCAGAAATTCCCCAGTCATTATCCTGAACCAAATAAATGATCGGTAAATTTTTTAAAACGGCCATTTGGAAAGCTTCCGCCACTTCACCTTCAGTAACAGAACCATCTCCCAAAGAACAAACGACTACTGGTTTTTCACCTTCACTTCCTAATCCATGTTCTTCCTTAAATTTCAATCCATGTGCCATACCTGTTGCGGGAATAACCTGCATTCCTGTGGCTGAACTTTGATGTGGAATAGTAGGCATGCCTTCTCTTTTCAAAGAGGGATGATTGTAATAAGAACGACCGCCTGAAAACGGGTCGTCTTTCTTGGCCATCAATTGAAGCATTAATTCATAAGGCTCCATACCAATTCCCAATAAAATACTTTCATCTCGGTAATAAGGGGCAAGGTAATCGATAGGTTTTAGTTGCATAGAAGCGGCAAGCTGAATAGCTTCATGTCCGCGTGAAGTACTATGCACATATTTTGAGGCAATGGCTTTGTTTTCATCGTAAATTTCAGCCATTCTCTTGGCAGTATGCATTAAGCGATATGCCTTTTCTAAAATTTCGTTTGATATAGTGGTTTTACTTTTCTTAGCCGTCTTGACACTCATGCTTTAATCTATTTTCGTTTCCTGAATTCAAAAATAAGGAATTCTTTGTTTTTCCTACCGATTGTTAGGCAGTTATTTTAATATACGGATGTCATTTGATTTTAGGTACTAATTTTCTTCGCTATTTCCATTTTGCTAGGTGGTTTTTTGGTTTTTACTTTTAATCCATCTATTTTCAAATCGTGTTTGTGTTTGTATGCATTTCAAAAAGTGAGTGCATTTTATGAGTGTATGGATAATGGTCTTTTCTATTCAAAAATTTAGCAAAACCTTTTCCATTTTAAAAATTCGGGCTTGAACCGGGCTGGAAGTGTTATGCCCTTGCCCAAAAAGATTTGAAACAATGCTATTAAGTGAAGATATAATTCCTTCTCTATTTGGAGAAGGATCAGAGGATGAGGCATAATAAAAAGCTTTACTTAATAGCATTGTGATAATGAAGCACAGGCGTATTATGTTTCACTATCAACAAACAAATTATGCGTTATATTTTACTAATAGGTTTTCTAACTTTACCGCTTTTCAACCTCCAATCCCAAGTCAAAAAATTAGTCCGCCACAAGGTACAGTTAGGCATTAGTTCTGGTGCTGATAATTCCCAACATAGTCATTATATACTATCTAATTTGTCTTTGCATTTATTGTCAGGTTATACTGGTGCAATTCAAGGTTTTCAAATCAGTGGGATTAGCAACCGTTCTTTTCTTTATGCCAACGGATTGCAACTTTCTGCCTTTTCCAATGTAACAGGGGATTTAGCTTTTAGGCCTGAAAAACAGCTAGATTTTGAATTTCGTGGGGTACAATTAGGTACTTTGATCAATAAGATAGAAGGTGACGGGAAAGGTTTACAAATCGGAAGCTACAATAGAGTAAGTAAAACTTTTCAAGGCGTTCAGTTGGGATTAATGAATGCGATTCAACGTGGAGCATTGGGTTTGCAAATCGGGGGGATTTTGAATTATGCACCTAAAAGGAATTCTATGGCTCAAATTGGTTTGTTTAATTATTCATTTGATGCTGGTCTGATGTATGAAAAAGGATTCTTTTTTATGCGTGACCACTTCCAGTTAGGCTTAATAAATATTACTAATGACAATCACGGTTGGCAAATTGGAGTGATTAATTTTAGTAAAGACAATAAGGGTATTCCAGTTGGGTTGATTAATACTAATACTAGTCATGGAGAAGGAAATTTGGCGGCCAATGAAATCATGAATACTTATTTAACCATTTCCAATGGCAGTAAATATTTGCTCAATCGATTGATAGTAGGTTACAATTATAGTTGGAATAAAAACATTAATTGGACAGCCGGCTACGGATTGGAATTAAAGTATTATAAGAACAAAAACTACAATTCTGTATCCTTGTCACACGACCTATTGTATCTAATGCAAAGGAATGAGAAATGGACCCAAGGCTTACCCACTAGCAGGATTTCGCTGAATTTTAGTTATGATATTTTTAAAGAATATCTACCTCCTTTGCTGGTAGGAGTTTCCTATAATATTGGTTACTTTTCTAACGAAGTAGCTCAGTTGGACTTGCTTTTAATAATGAAAGAGACACAAAACCGAACTCATTGGATTGGTTTTGATTTTGGGTTTAAGTTGTGAGGATTATATGTTAGGATTTACAGGTATAAAAAAATACACAAGTACTGATTCCGTAAAGTACGTTATGCAAATTACGTAATGTACTTTACGGAATATTTTATAGCCTCCATCTTTTTACATCACCAAATCATTAATTTCATTTTTATAGCCAATTGATTATCTGTTACTTATATATTTTCTAAATATTTACCTACTAACTTTTAGTTGACAATGCCGAATATTTTTTAAATTGATTTCAAAATCATATCAACTTACATATATATGGCGAAGGCTAAGAAAGAAAAGAAAGTATTTGTACTCGATACCTCAGTTATCATTTACTCACACGACTCCATTATGAACTTTGCCGAACATGATGTGGCAATCCCCATCACAGTTTTGGAAGAATTGGACCAGTTCAAAAAAGGAAATGATACTAAGAATTTTGAAGCGCGTGAGTTTATCAGAATGATTGATAAACTAGCTGATGGAAGATCATTAAGCGAATGGATTCCACTTAATGGTAAATCCAAAGGGGTTTTTAAAGTCTTAATGCCAAGTACAAAAGCAATTGATACCGACCACATATTTCTAGAGGATATTCCTGATCATAAAATTCTAGGTAGTGCCGTACAACTCCAAAAAGAACTAAAGGATAAAACCGTAATCTTAGTAACCAAGGATATAAACCTCAGACTCAAAGCCAAGAGTTGTGGTTTGCGTTCAGAGGATTATCAGACAGGCAAGGTGAAGAATGTAAGTGATTTATATTCTGGAAAGCAGCAAGTGGAAACAGTTTCTTCTGATACCATTAACAAATTATACGATACCTATCATTGTGAGGTGGAAGATGTTATCGGAAAGAAAAAACCGATGAATAATACATTTTTCATCCTGAAAAGTAATAAAAACTCTGCTTTGGGCTTTTATAATGCAATTACTAATCAAATTGATAAAGTAGAGAAAAAGTCGGCTTATGGAATTATGCCCAAAAATGCAGAACAAGCTTTTGCCATACATGCCTTGCTTAATCCTGAAATTAAATTAATGACTTTGCAGGGTGTAGCGGGAACTGGAAAGACTTTAATTGCACTGGCTTCTGCATTGGAACAGCGTAAAGATTTTAAACAGATATTTTTAGCCAGACCGATTGTTCCCTTATCCAATAAAGATATTGGCTACCTTCCGGGAGATATAAAATCCAAATTGAATCCGTATATGGAACCACTTTGGGATAATCTTAAATACATTCAGCACCAATTTCAGGAGCACGAAAGAGAATTCTTGAATATTACAGATATGGTGAATAAGGAAAAATTAACCATTCAGCCTTTGGCGTATATTAGAGGAAGAAGTTTATCCAATATATATTTCATCGTGGATGAAGCGCAAAACCTAACGCCACATGAAGTGAAAACCATTATCACTAGGGCAGGGGAGAACACCAAAATTGTATTCACTGGAGATGTAAACCAAATTGATACGCCTTATTTGGATTCCCAATCTAATGGGCTAAGCTATTTAATT
>QNXU01000453.1 GCA_003973485.1 Bacteroidota bacterium
ATTCGAGAATGCCCTCTGGCAAAAACAACTCAATTAAGCTCTGATCCACTTTGTCTTTTTTTTTGACAAAGTTAATTCTTCAATCCTAAATCCCCAGAATTATTGCTTGATCCTTAAATAGATGGGTAAAAAGCCCTACCGTTTTCAATCGACTGATGCTATTTTTTCTGGATATACCGAATCAATTTTAATTTCCGTTAGCTCTTTAAAGGTTTCAAATCTGAGCTTTAAAATTGTTAAGGTGTCGGTAAACATACCGTCCGAATCTAATGTCCTGTCACAATCTACCGCTTCCAGCCCTTTAATACCTTCTTCTACTGTTTTCATGTGCTTCTCAATAGCTTCTATTCTTTCAATCTGTTCTTGTTTTGTAATTTTCATATCTATTTTATTTTATTTGTTGATTAATATATCCAAATCAAAAGTTTTGGTTAAAGTCAATAAATTAGGGTTTTGTTCTACCATTGCTGTAAAGGCTTTGGTCTTTTCATCAATGTAAGTAGCGTGTATATCCCAATTAGCAGGGTAACCGTCTTTAGTAACTGCAAATGCCATTAACATATCATTTTCAAACTTTAATTCATTAATGTACTCATTAGAGCTATAAAATTGCTTTGGTTCAGGTTGTGGAGGTAATTGCCTTTTAACTATTGTAACGGGTTCGGACTGTGGGTTGACTTTTGGCTGTGGCTTTTTAATTGTCCGCTTCCTAAATTGTCGCCAATCCTGTTCTATTAAATAGTCTGCAATGTCGCTTCCTTCCTGTTTATCTTTTTCAGGTGCTAACTGTTCTAATAGATCCGAAAATATAAACCTTGTTCCATTCAATCGGCTTTCATAATCTTTGGCTTTAGTTTCCCATTCTTTAAAAGTATTACCGTCTTTTGATAAGTCGGGAAACACGTAAACAAAACGCCCTTGTAATGCCTTCAATTTATCAAATGAAAAACTGCTTTTATTATAGACTGCAACCCAAATAAGGCTTTCTGGTGTTTCAGGAAACCCAAAGTACAAAGCTCCGTAAATGGCTGTTTTAGGTGCTTCAACCAATGCAACGGGGTTGCCAGGGTATTTACTTAATAGGTGTTCACCAAACAAGCAAGAAACCCGTTTATCCTGCTTTGTGTATGTTTTTAACCATTCAGGCATTGGCTTTTTATTTCGGTTGTGGTGCTTTTCAATTATTGAGTGCAAAAAGTCCGTGCCTGTGGTGTGATTGGTTTTATCAAATTGCTTTACTTGAATAGCTCGTACATTGTTATTAATATCAATGAAAGGAAAAGTAATTGCTCCAGCTCGGTAACCATTTGCAACCGTACCCAATCTATACAATTCAATAACCTTTGTAACGTCCTCCACATCAAAAGGAAATTGCACTCTGCTTAATAAGTTTTGAATAAAAACATTTACTTCATAGCGTTTAGGGACTAATGTCTGCTTGAATGTTTCAAAGTCAAAAAATACAGGGTCTTTTATTGGTTGTGTTTTCGGTTGAGTGCTAAAATATTTTTGTTTTGGAACAGTAACTTTAGTAACTCCAGTAACTTTTTGCTCCTCCTCCCAAATCATTTTTGCATATCCATTCGAATACGGATTTAAGAAATATGAACATTTACTTTCCCTATCACAACGCCCGTACTGGTTGGGCAAATACTCTCCTGTTTCTGTATCAATATAAAGCACAAATCTTTTTTTATTGCAGTTTGGGCAAAGGTGTTTTTTACTTCCTTTCTCTAAAGTGTATCGGTGTGGCTGGTTACTGTAGTTACTAAAGTTACTCATTACAAAAACATTTTTTTAGATGCCAATTCCGAAACCTTCAATAAATACAGCTAACTTATTTTGAGAAACCCTATCCAATACAAAACCTAAAGCCTTTAATTGCTTTATGAAATTTGACTTTTTAAAAGGTATCATTCCGTCCTCAATACAAAAGGCTTTATATTCAGGGTATAAGTCTTTTATCAATCTGTAATTTTCTGCACTGCTTTTATACTCATTTTCATTCAGAAACATTTGCACACTGTTACTTTCAACTTTGTATTGCTCAATGGCTTGTTGAGCCGCTTCACAAACTGAAAAATTTTCTTGATCCAGTAACCTTTTAAGTCCTTCCAAAACCCAATTGAATACTCCTGAAAGTTCTTTTTCAATTATCTTTGTATGTAGGTTTTTATCCTGTTCATGGGGTGGAATGGTTACATCAAAAGGAATGATTAAAAACCGTCTGAAATAAGCTTCTGTATGCTCTACATCTTTAGGTAATTCATTGCAGTTGAATATTAATTTAGCATACTGTTTCAAAATGAAGGGTTGCCCATAAGGCAAACGAGCGTCAACGGGTTCACCTGAAACCAACTGCTTAAAAATAGATGCTTCAAGTTTCCCATTAATCTCACTTGCATAATTGACTAATGTATTCGCTAATTTTGCCCTTTGGTAGCCTTTTTCATCTGTAAGACTTTGCAGGGAATAACTGCTTGTATTTTGAGGTCCCAATAAAGCATTTACCACTTCAAAAAATACGCTTTTCCCATTTGCTCCAGTACCATAAAGAATTAAAGCTTTTTCCTCTTTTACTGCATTGCTACCATGCTTAATAAATACAAAGCCTAAAAATTCAGCTAAAATCCGCTGACGTTCTTTGTCAGGTAATACTTTATTAAGATACGCTTCGAATAATGGTGCTTTCGCTTCGGGGTTGTAATCAAATGGTAATTGGTAAGTTATGAAATCGGAACGGTCAAAAGGTCTTAATTTTGTACCGTTTGGGGTAATTTCAAACGTTCCATTCAAAAGGTTTATTAAAACTGTATCTGCATTATTTTCGGGCGTGGGTAGATAAGCCGTAGTAAGAAATTGCTTAAAAAGCTTTTCCCTAAATTCATAATATTGTGCTGAAAATTTACCTACTCCCATTTTTTCAGCCCCTTCACCCAAAAACTTTTGAAAGGCTTCTTTGTCTATTTCAGCCCAATAACTACCATTATATAAATAAATGAAATCATGGTTTTTACATAAGCCCCAACGGTTTTTTTCTGCCAGCTTTAAAGCGTTTTCAATGGATAATATTAAAAAGTGCCTTTGGGTTAAATAAAGTTTATCCAGCTCCTTTTTTAAACCCTTCAATTGTTGCCTTTCTTTTTCAAGTGCTTTATCCGTATTTCGGCTTCCGTCTGGGTTTGTTAGGTTTTGATCCAATTGGTTTAATTGCTCCCTTAGCTTCTCTATTTGTGGGAATGCTAAAGTTTTAAAATCTATTGGCTCAATTTGTTCAATCAATTCTTTTAATATTTCCCCGTGTGGTGTGGCTTCCTTTTTCTTTTTCATTGCCTCCACATGGTTTAAGATAGTTTCTGAATTGTGGAGGTCATCAAATTTCGGATTCAATTTCATGACTTCTTAGGGTTTGAAGGTTGAATAATTGATTTAATTAGGGTCGGATTGATAGTTAAATACTCGAAAAATACTTTCGTTTGTACCTTGAGTTTGTTAAATTGACCCTGTCTTTTATGCGAAGGGTTGTTGTTAATGTCTATCATTGCTCCAACCCTTTTTTATTTAACAAATAGCTTCCTGCTTCCTGCTCCATTTCTGAAACTGTCTTATGCCTGCCTTCCTTAATGTACTCCATTAGTTCGGACTTAGAGAAATACAAACGTTTTGCCCGTTTCATGTATGGTATTTCATTACGGCTTACTTTGCTATAAAGCGTTGGGACTTTCAAGTTCAGGAAATCGCTTGCTTCTTGGATTGTTAAAAATTGTTCGGGGTGGTCGTTAAGTGCTTGTCCTTGCCTATCAATTATTAGGCTTTTCAATTCGCTAACTTCTTTAGCTAGCATCGTTACCGCTTTGGGTAATTGATCGAATGTTAAATTTTGTTCTATCATTTTGCAACATTTTTAAGTTGCACAAATAGACAAAGCAAAGAATACCCCATTCAATACCCTTTTAGGCTGTGGGGTATAAGTGGGGTATAGTTTTTTTATATTTTTTCGGTTTCTGCTTCCTGTTTTCTTTTATCCTGGGAAATAAACGGTAACCATGCAGGTTCGCAAATACGATTTTTCTTTGCAGGCTCGGATTTAGCTTTTGTCAGAACGTCCCAAACTGAATTTTCTTTGAAATTCTGAACTTTCTTTTCTTGTCCGTTGGTTTTTAGATATTTGCTCCGGCCCATCTTGGAGCCTCAGAATCATTGCCTTTCCCATGTAAAACGTACATTGTGGCATCTCATGGCCTCAGAATCATTGCCTTTACAATGTTAAACCGAGATAGGAAGAGCACAAGTCTG
>QNXU01000412.1 GCA_003973485.1 Bacteroidota bacterium
AATCATTATTTCACTTTTAAAGCGCTATTTCTCTTAATTTCTCATAATAAGGCTGACATTCTTCTAATAGGGGTTTTAATTTCTCAGGAAAAGGTTTTGTTTTGGGAGTGTATGGCATAAAACTAGTGGAGTTGTGAATGCTATTATACCAATATTTTGCCCAAACTCCATCTTCAGATATTGCTCCTTTTTCCCAATTGAGCATTGCTGAGTCAAATGGAATTCCAATTGCATCACATAATTTATTGAGTTGTTTTTCGGGATTAAGTAATATGGATTTAGAATCAACCACTATCACGGTTAAATTCATGTTTTGTAATTGTTGTACTATATCCAAATGCATTTTATAGCCAACATCCTGCATGGAAGGATTATCAATTACTTCCGCAAAAGAAGGAAGCATTTCTACAGGATCTCTAGTGAGTATCACATTTACCATTGATTTCATAAAATCTTTGTCCAGACTTGGTAGTAAATGATGAGTCATATTCTTGAAAAATAGTACAGGCTTTTCGGAATAGTTCAACATCATATTGACTACTTTTTCACCATCGTTTTCCATATCTTCCATAATTTCCTTAGCTCCTGGATGGTATTCCGCTGCATTAGAATTCTTAAGATAATAGCCATACAAAGGCTCATCAAAGACTTGTGTATCTTTCCTTTGTGCAAAGGAATACATTAAAGCAGTTGAGATATTTCTGGGACCGGACCAAAGTGAAATTCGTTTTACTGGTTCATTCATATAGCAATTTCTTTTTCAATTAATTTTTTATAAAGATTACTTAATTTTTGTGTTTGAGGTCCAGGTTTTCCTTCACCAATCGTTCGTCCATCAATTTTAATAACAGGAGTTAAACCACCAAAAGAACCTGTTACAAAACATTCATCAGCTCCATAAACATCAAAAAGAGAGAAGTTTTTTTCCTTGCAAATGATGTTATTCTCTTTACAAACTTTAATAACGTTTCCTCTGGTAATGCCATTCATGCAATATTGTCCAGTGGAAGTCCAAACTTCTTCACCCTTTACCATAAAGAAATTAGTGGCATTGCAAGTGGCTACAAATCCATGAATATCAAGCATTAAAGCTTCATCAGCTCCGGCTTCTAAGGCTTGAATAAGTGCCTGAACTTCATGTAATTTACTATGACAATTCAATCGTGGATCAAGATAATCGGGTGAGCCTCTTCTGATGGTTGAGGTAAAGAGGCTTATACCTTTATTTTTAGTTTCTTCTGAGGCAATTTTATGTTCGGCTATAATGACCACATTAGGACCTGAAATAGTAAGTCGGGGATCTTGAGACGGTGTTTTTTTGAAGCCTCTAGTTACCATTACCCTGGCGTGAATATGATCACTCATATTGTTTGCATCTAAGGTTTTTTGTACCATTTGGATTAAATCATCTTTACTAAAAGGTAATTGTAGTCCTATTACTTTGGCAGATTGCCACATTCGATCAAGATGTTGGTCGATAAATAGCATTTTACCCTTATGCACACGAAAAGCCTCCCAAATCCCATCACCTACAAGATAGCCACTATCAAAAACTGATATTTTGGCCTCTTCCCGAGGGAATAATTCACCATTAATAGAAATTCTAATATCCTTATTCCGTGGGTCTTCTACGGCATTGTGTGTCCCTGAAATCATATTGCTCTTTTTCTGACAATTTAAGAGAATAAAAGAGGAAATGAAATGACAGCTTAACTATAGTTAGATAATTCTAAAGGAATTATGAAGTGAATGTTTAACCAAAACGGTCAATGCTATTTAGGGATGGACAAACTTCCTACTTCCAGCTATTTCCGGTCTTACCTTCGGTACTGACCTGAGTGCGCCCATCATCCAACTCAATAAAACCTCCCAGTTCTAAAAGCACCTGAAAGTGCAACAGGAATCTCCGCTTCAGCTTTAATTACTGTAGCTCTAGCTTTTTGTACTCTAGCAGACATTTCCTGTTCCAAGGCTACTGCCATTGCTCTTCTTTCTTCAGCTTTAGCCTTAGCAATATTCAAATCAGCAGAAGCTTGGTCAATTTGAAGGAAGGCTCCAATGTTTTTCCCGATATCAATATCCGCTATATCGATAGACAGGATTTCAAAAGCAGTTCCAGCATCTAATCCATCGGCTAATACCTTTTTTGAAATGCTTTCAGGATTCTCCAATACTTCATAATATGTTTTTGCCGTTCCTATACGAGAGATAATTCCTTGTCCGACACGGGCTTTGATGGTTTCTTCTCCAGCTCCACCAACTAATCTTCCTAAATTGGTTCTTACAGTTACTCTTGCCTCAGCTATTAATTGAATGCCATCTAAAGAAACACCAGTGATAGCCGGTACTACAATCATATAAGGTGTTACAGAAACCTGAACAGCTTGCAAAACATCTCTTCCCGCTAAATCAATTGCTGTGGCTTGTTTGAAAGATAATTGAAGATTAGCTTTATCGGCTACAATGAGAGCTTTAATAACATTTGGTAAATTTCCATTTGCCAAGTAGTGCGTCTCCATTTCTTCAGTTGTCACATCCAATATCCCAGCTTTAGTGGCATTAATCATGGCATTTGCTATTAAAACTGGTGGCACTTTACGAAATCGCATAAAAACCAACTCCAATAAATTGATTCGAACACCTGAAAAGATGGCGGTTATCCATATATTTATAGGGAATATAAATAAGAAAAGCCATATACCTACCAGAATGGCAATTAATAAGATAATAGAATTTAGTGCCATTGGATAGTAGCCTTATTTTTTAGTGTTCTGAAAGGTAGTGAATTGGGTGCAATTAATTACTTGATTGGATTTATTTAATTTTCAAACCTGTAATTAATGCAATTTGCTTTTCATACGTATTGTTAAATTATAACAAGATGATATCAAAACTTGTTGATTTTACGTTTCACGAAAACATAAATATATTCATCTTTGAATAAAATTTTATCACCCATTTATTTTCAGAGTAAAGTTCATGCAAAACGAAAAAGTAATCATAATAGGAGCCGGGATTGCCGGTTTAACAGCAGCAATTGAATTAGAAAAGGCCGGTTTTAAGCCTACAATCTTAGAAGGTTCAGAGAGTATAGGAGGAAGGGTGAAAACAGACAATGTTGACGGTCATTTGCTAGATCATGGTTTTCAAGTTTTATTAACGGCTTACCCTGAGGCTCAACATTATTTAGATTATGAAAAACTAAATCTAAAAAAATTTAGTCCAGGTGCACTAATAATAGATTCCAAAAATGGAAATTATTCTATCTCTGATCCTTTAAGACAGCCAATTTCTATTTTCAGTATGTTATTTTCACCAGTTGGGAATTTTTCTGATAAATTAAAAATATTTCAATGGAATAGAGCCTTAAGAAAAACATCTGTAGATGATATATTTAATAAGGATGAATTAACGTCATTAGAATTTTTAAGAAAAAAAGGATTTAGTGAAACCATTATCAGTCAATTTTTCAAACCTTTTTTTGGCGGAATATTTTTGGAAAATGAATTGCAGACATCATCTCGTATGTTAGAGTTTGTGTTTAAGATGTTTGGCGAAGGTTATGCGGCAGTTCCTGAAAAAGGAATGAAACAAATACCTGAAATGTTGGCGAGTAATTTGGCTCAAACTGAAATTAAATTTAATCATAGAGTAGAGAAGGTTGGTTTAAAAAAAGTAAGCTTAGAAAACGGTGAGGAATTAGATGCTGATGTAATAATAATAGCTACTAAAGCGGATGAATTATTACCGCAACTTTCTGGGCAATTTTCAGGAGATCAGTTTGTAACGAATTTGAATTTTACTTCTGATATTGACCCAATTGGCAAATCTTTAATTGCATTAATTCCGGATAATCGTTATTTAATTAATAATGTTTCGGTGATGAATAATACTTCTTCTTTCTACGCTCCTGAAGGAAGTTATTTACTTTCAATCTCAGTAACTCAAAACTATGAAGAAAATGATAAGCAATTAAAGAAAAGGATTTTAAAAGAGCTATTAGAAATCTTTCCTTCATTAGAAAATGCTGTGCTAGAGCATCTTAAAACTTACTATATTGATAATGCTCTCCCTATTATTGATGATTTTCAGAATAAAATGAAACCTTCTCAAACTAAAATTCAGGATGGGATTTACTTAGCGGGAGACTATTTATTGAATGGATCCATAAATGCAGCTATGGCTTCGGGTAGATATGCGGCTCATGCAGTTTTTGAAGACCTGAAAAGAAAGGGCTTTCATAATTAAACAAAAAAGCATTAGATTATCTCATTCCATTAT
>QNXU01000325.1 GCA_003973485.1 Bacteroidota bacterium
TTTCTAAAAAATTCTTTCTTATCCTTTTCAATATAGGTTAAAATGTCATCCTGGGCATATAAGCAAAATGAACTACTTATGTATAACATCATACTGATAAATAATCTTTGCATTTTGTCTTAATTTTAAGTTAAAATTGATAGTTTGCTTTCAATCCTTAAAACAACAAGATCTTTTTTAGAAAACATGGATGTAAGAGTAAAATTTTTGGGTGGAGCCCAATCGGTAACAGGCTCCAAATTCTTATTGGAAGTTGATGATTTCAAAATTTTAATTGACTGTGGCCTTTTTCAAGGGCTTAAAAAATTAAGATTAAGAAACTGGGACGATTTCCCTTTAGATGTAAAAGAAATTGATGCGATTGTGCTTACGCATGCTCACCTTGATCATTCTGGATATGTCCCCCGTATAGTAAAACAAGGCTATAAAAACAATGTATTTTGTACCGAATCTACAGCTGATTTATTGGAAATCATGTGGATGGACTCCGCTAAATTACAAGAAGAAGAAGCCGAGTTTGCCAAGGAAAAAGGCTACTCAAAGCATAAAAACCCTTTGGCACTCTATGATCAAAAGGATGCCGAGGCAGCTTTACAAACAATAGTGCCTAAACCATTTGATAAAACATTTGAATTAAATGAACAAATCAGCATAATCTTTCATCCAGCTGGCCATATTTTAGGGGCAGCTTCAGTGGAAATAATCTTAAAAGGCGAAAGACAAGAGAAAAAAATTATTTTTAGTGGAGATTTGGGAAGAAATTCCGACCCCGTGCTCTTCCCTCCTACATATTTCAAAAATTCTGATGTTGTATTTCTAGAATCTACCTATGGCGATCGTTTAAATGATGTTGCTAAAGTTCAAGATGAACTAAAACAGCATATTTTAGATCATATGAATGAGGGAGTCATTATGATTCCAGCATTTACAGTCGGTAGAACTCAAAACTTGCTCTTTTACTTACACGAATTAATGAGAACAGGACAAATCCCTCATATCCCTGTTTATTTGGATAGTCCGATGGCAATAAGTGTTACTCATTTGTATAAAAAATATGCTGATCAGCACAGATTGAAGGATAAAGACATATTTGACAATAAAAATTTCCACTACATAAGAGAACATCAGCAATCTAAAACATTAGATATGCTCGAAAAAAAAGCCATTATTATTTCGGCTAGTGGAATGTTGACTGGAGGCAGAATTCTAAGTCATTTATTTAAAAGGCTTGGGAATAAAAATGATTTATTATTAATTGTGGGTTTTCAAGCAGAAGGCACAAGAGGCAGAGACATTTTAGATGGAAAAGAAAGTGTAAAAATTTACGGTGAAGAGATCCCTATTAAATGTAATTTCGCTAAAATAGATGGACTTTCAGCACATGCAGATCAAAGTGAATTACTCGATTGGTATGCAAAATTTGAGGGAGCTTTAAAGCTGACTTTTCTGGTGCATGGCGAACCAGAAGCTATGATTACTTTAAAAAGCAAACTTGAAGATCAAGGCGTTAATAATGTGTTTATTCCAGATTATATGGAATCTTTTGAGCTTTTTTCAGGGATTTGAGCTATAATCCAATGAGATCCAAGGGGATGATTGAAACAGAAGTCGTACTGAACTGGACTGCAATTGCTCAAGCATCCGCTTATGCTTTTACCAATTTTTGAGCTTTTTCTGGAATTTAATCATTATATCCTACCTAGTTTTCGGCAGTAAACACTCTTCACATAAGCCCTTCATATCTATAAAATTCAAATTGACTCAACCCAAATATCATGACAATAATCAATTAATAAACAGATAAAAATCATAGCTGGCAAAAAAGGTAATGAAAGTTACTAACTAACTGATTACCAGTATGTAAATTTACACAAAACTAAATTTTACAAAAGCTATGAAAATCGAACAAATCTACACAGGATGTCTAGCACACGCAGCATATTATATTGAAAATAATGGAGAAGCTGCAATTTTCGATCCTTTAAGAGAAGTGCAACCGTATATCGACAGAGCTTCTAAAGACAAAGCAAAAATCAAGTATGTTTTTGAAACACACTTTCATGCAGACTTTGTAAGTGGTCATTTAGACTTAGCCAAAAAAACAGGGGCAAAAATTGTATATGGCCCCACAGCAAAACCTCAATTTGAAGCTATTGTAGCACAAGACAATGATATTTTTGAAGTAGGAAATTACAAAATCAAGGTTTTACATACGCCTGGTCATACTATGGAAAGCACTACTTATCTTTTGATAGATGAAAATGGCGATGACCATGGAATCATCACTGGTGACACCTTATTTATTGGAGATGTAGGAAGACCTGATTTGGCTCAGCATGTCATTGAAGACTTAACAGAAGAAAAATTAGCAGGTTATTTATATGATTCATTACACAACAAAATCCTTCCTTTAGATGATCATTTAATGGTATACCCAAACCATGGCGCTGGAAGTGCTTGCGGTAAGATGATGAGCAAAGAAACTACTGATACTTTAGGGCACCAAAAGGAAACTAATTATGCGCTACAGCCAATGGACAAGGAAGAATTTATCAAACAGTTACTAACAGGCCTCACTCCTCCTCCAGCTTATTTTCCGAAAAATGTTTTAATGAATATTAAAGGATATGAAAGTATGGACACTGTAATGTCAAAAGCAAAAAGACCTTTAAGTCCTGAAGCTTTTGAAGCAGCCGCCAATGAAACTGGGGCATTGATTTTAGACACCAGATCTGCAGAAGAATTTTCAAAAGGATTTATTCCCAACAGTATTAATATTGGATTAGATGGAAACTTTGCCATGTGGGTTGGAGAAATGATCCCGGATATTAAGCAGAAAATATTGTTAGTTTGTGATGAAGGTAAAGAGGAAGAAGCTATGATAAGACTGTCAAGAGTAGGCTATGATCACACGATTGGCTATCTTGATAGAGGCTTTAATAATTGGAAATATGCTCATAAAGAAATTGACAAAGTGAACAGGATAGAAGCCAAAGAATTAGCAGGAAAAATGATTGAATCTCCCTTAATTTTTGATGTAAGAAAGATAAGCGAATATGATTCAGAACATATTGTTGGAGCTCGAAACATTCCTCTTAATCAAATTAATTCACATTTAGCAGAATTACCTAAGGATAAGCCCTTCATTATTCATTGTGCTGGTGGCTATAGAAGTATGTTGGCTGCTTCAATTTTGAAAGCAAGAGGTTGGGACAACTTTGTTGATGTCAGAGATGGTTTCACAGGAATAAAAGTAACTAATATTCCAGTATCTGAATATGTATGCCCTACTACATTACTTTAAATCTTATTAAAGAAGGTTCCTATGGCAGGTAAGTCTCCTGCCATTTCTATTTTTCTACTAAAATGAAATTCAAAACAAATATTTTTTACACCTTAAATATTACTGAGGGTTAAAATCCGGTAAATAAACCACAAAAGTAGTACCTCTGTGAATTTGACTTTCAATTTCTATTTTACCCTTGTTCATTTGTGTGAATTCTTTAACCAATTGTAGTCCTAAGCCAACTCCTTTTTCTCCTTTGGTGCCTTGACTTCTTTCAAAATGATTTTCAGCTAAAAGCATGTTTATTTTTTCTTGAGCCATACCCATGCCGGTATCTTTTACCTTAATTGCAATAAAGCCATCTTTTTTCTCTGCGCTAAGTTCTATCGATCCACCATCCTCAGTAAACTTTAATGCATTGCTCACAAGATTTCTTAGAATAGTTTTTACACTATTTTCATCTGCCCAAACTGCCAAATCTGTCGTTATTTCAGATTTTAAACTTATTTTTTTATTCTCAGCAGTATTAAAAAATAAATCGATCAATTCAGCTGACAGTTGATGGATGTATAATTTCTCAGGTAGATAAGGAACGCTCCCTTTTTGTGTGACAGACCAATCAAGCAGATTGGTCAACAAATTTGACATATTGTTGATGGTCTTATTCAGCACTTGGTGAATTTCCAAAAGGTCTTTTTTATCCTGCTTTTCGATGCTCATTTTCATGATGGCCGATAATCCTTTGAAAGAATTCACAGGCCCCATTAAATCATGCGCAATTATAGAAAGAAACTTTTCTCTGGTTTCATTAATGGCTTCCAATTGATCTCTTTGTGCTTCAGCTTCTTCTTTTCTGTCTTTTAATATTAAGTTCAGCGTTTGTTTTCTTCTGCTATTACGGTAGTAAAGAAAGCTGACAAGCCCTAATAAAATAATAATTACTGCCATGGAAG
>QNXU01000019.1 GCA_003973485.1 Bacteroidota bacterium
GTATTCATCACTACAAACATCCAGATAAATATTTTGGGGTTTCCTCTCCTATCTGGGATTATATTTTTAATACAGTACCAAAAAGAAAATAATTAATGGCATCAATTAGCATTTTAGGTTGCGGTTGGTTAGGACTTCCACTTGCAAAAAAATTAATTAATCAAGGATATAAAGTAAAAGGAAGTACAACCACCGCTTCAAAAATGCAAGATTTAAAGGATTCTGGTATTGAAGCTTTTAATATTCAATTGCCGAATGATAATTTAAGTAATGATTTCTTTAATTCTGATTATTTGATTATCAATATTCCACCTAGAACTTCTAAAAAAGGGGAGGATTTTCATCTTCAAAGTATAAAATCAATAGTTAACTTTATTCCATCGAATCAAAAAATAATTTACATCAGTGCTACATCAGTATATCCTAAGGTTGATGTCCCTATTGATGAAGAACATGAATTAGAACATCAGTCGGAAAGAGCCAAAGCCCTAATTCAGGCAGAACAATTTCTTCTTAATCAATTTAAAGATAAATTGACCATTATCAGATTTGGAGGTCTTTTAGGTTATGACAGAATTCCTGGGAAATATTATTCAGGTAAAACTGTTTCACAACATCAACAAAAAGTTAATTATATTCATAGAGACGATGCCATTGGCATAATTGGAGCAGTACTTAAGCAAGAAAAGTGGTCATATATTTTCAATGGTACCGCAGCAAACCACCCTACTAAAAAGGAGGTTTTCTTAAAAAATGCTGAAGATTTCAACTTTGAAGCCCCTCAATTTGATAATGACAAACAAGTATTGACAAACCGAATTATTAAAAGCGATAAAATTGAACTTATTTTAGATTATTCATTCATTTACCCTGACCCTATTGATTTTTTTTATACTAATTAAAGAAATGACTTTTTAAAGATTCTATTATTTAGTATCATTCGGAAGTTTTATTAAAAGCTATGTGCACATTAACATATTTACCACTTTCCGAAGAACAATATATTTTAACTACTAATCGCGATGAAAGTCCAGATAGAGGGCTAGCAGGTTTCCCTTCCTACCATCATGTGGAAGGAAAAAATATTGTATTCCCGCAAGATCCAAAAGCTGGAGGGACTTGGGTTGCAACTTCTGACAATGGAATCAGTGTATGTTTATTAAATGGAGCAAATCAGCCACATGATTTTAATCCACCCTACCGCATGAGTAGAGGAATGGTGGTAATGGAGGCCATTGAATGTATCAAACCAGATGAGTTTTTCAAAAACTATGATTTCACAGGAATAGAACCATTTACTATGGTAGTGCTCTTCCATGATCCTGAACTAAAAATTCTTGAATTTAAATGGGATGGAAAAGATACATTTTTAGTAGAAATAGATTCCAAAAAACCACATATATGGGCTTCCGCTCAACTTTACACCAAAGAGGCTATTCAAAATCGAAATGAGTGGTTCCAAAAATGGTTAAAAGAAAATAAAGAATTTACGGTTGAAGCAATAAGAGACTTCCATAGAAATGCTGGATCTGGTGACTTGAAGAATGACATGGTGATGGATAGAGGAGAAGTTAAAACTGTAAGCATTACTAGTATTTGTTCATTAAAAGGCGTTGTAAATATGGCTCACCAAAATTTACTAGAAAATCACAAGCAAGAGATCAGCCTATCGCAACATGTGAATCAGGAGTTTTCGCATCATATTTTATAAGCCCCTAGTCTCTTTTTGTATTCTTAATTTTAAAGATAACGAGACGGCAAAAAAGTAAAATTCTAAATACAATAATTTTACGTCTATTACGGTAACATTCACCTTCTCAATTTAGTTAAGTGTGATATGTTAGGTTATAGATTTACAAAATATTTAGCTCACAAAGATTTATCGGATACCACTTTTGATCAATTATTCAATGTATTCAACGAATTATTGATCATTACAGGAGGTGATGTTAGCGAAGCATTAAGTTGGCTAACCAATATTGATAAGCAATATAACATTACTGATGGAAAATATGGAATGGGCGATTTCATAGAAGATTTAAAGAACAAAGGATTTATTTCAGATAAAACTCCTGATGGTTCTTTTGAAATAACTGCCAAAACTGAGCAGAATATTCGTAAAAATGCTTTAGAAGAAATATTTGGCAAGCTTAAAAAATCGGGAAAAGGGGAACATAAAACTAATTTCACTGGCTTAGGAGAAGAACCAGGTACCGACAGAAGAAATTACGAATTTGGAGATTTATTGCATCAAATCTCCATGACCGATTCATTGAGAAATGCCCAAGTCAATCATGGATTAGGTGATTTCATGCTGACAGAAGATGATTTGGAAGTAGTGGAAAGTGAATACAAAACTCAAACCTCCACTGTGTTGATGATTGATATCTCCCATTCTATGATATTATATGGAGAAGACCGAATTACACCTGCCAAAAAAGTGGCGATGGCCTTAGCCGAACTTATCACCAAAAAATATAAGAAAGATACATTAGACATTATCGTTTTTGGAAATGATGCATGGCAAATACAAATTAAAGATTTGCCCTATTTACAAGTTGGGCCTTACCACACTAATACTATAGCCGGATTAGAATTAGCTATGGATTTATTAAGAAGGAGAAAAAATAAAAACAAGCAGATTTTCATGATCACAGATGGGAAACCGACTTGTATGAAACAAGGCATCAAGTATTACAAAAACAGCTTTGGACTTGACCCCAAAATATTGAATAAAACACTCAATTTGGGAGCTCAGTGCAGAAGATTGGGCATTCCTATTACCACCTTTATGATAGCCTCAGATCCGTATTTACAAGAATTTGTAAAGGAATTCACAACCGTTAACAATGGAAATGCATACTATAGCAGCTTGCAGGGGCTAGGCAATTTAGTTTTTGAAGATTATAAAAGAAATAGAAAAAAAAGATACTGAAAATAAATTTATGAGCTACGAAAAACTCACTACACAGAATAAATTAAAAATTACTACACTAAAGGAATTAATGGAAAGTGGCTACAAGCCGAAATCCGTTAAAGAAGAACTCAGAGAAAACCTCATCAAGAAAATGCGAGCAGGTGAAAATGTTTTTGAAGGCATTTGGGGTTATGAAGATACTGTAATTCCTGATATACAAAGAGCAATTCTGTCTCGACATAACATCAACTTATTAGGCTTAAGAGGTCAGGCAAAAACTAGGATTGCTAGGATGATGACTTTATTATTAGATGAATATGTTCCAGTATTAAAAGGCACTGAACTTAATGATGATCCCATGCAGCCACTTTCTCGACAAGCTCAAGATGTATTAGAAGAGAAAGGGAATGACGCACCAGTTGCTTGGATGCACAGAGAGGAACGCTACACTGAGAAATTAGCTACTCCTGATGTTTCTGTGGCAGATCTTATAGGTGATGTTGACCCAATTAAAGCAGCTACCTTAAAATTGCCATATTCAGATGAGCGAGTGATTCATTATGGATTGATACCACGTTCCCACAGAGGAATATTTGTAATCAACGAATTGCCTGATTTGCAAGCCAGAATTCAGGTAGCATTATTTAATATTTTGCAAGAAGGGGATATTCAAATAAGAGGTTTCAAATTAAGACTTCCATTAGATTTACAATTTGTATTTACTGCCAATCCTGAAGATTACACCAATAGAGGTAGTATCATTACACCATTGAAAGATAGAATAGATGCTCAGATTATTACGCATTATCCTGAGAGCATTGAAATAGGAAGAAAAATCACAACTCAGGAAGCTGCCATAAAAGAGGACCAAATTGAGGCAGTAGAAATGAATGAGTTATCTAAAGATTTAATAGAACAAATTGCTATAGAAGCTCGAAACAGTGAATATATAGATGAAAAAAGCGGAGTTTCAGCCAGACTTACCATTTCAGCTTATGAAAGTTTAGTAAGTGCCGCTGAGCGAAGAGCTTTAATTAATAATGAGAAAAAAGTATATGTGAGAATGTCTGATTTCACAGGGGTAGTACCATCAATTACTGGAAAAGTAGAGTTAGTTTATGAAGGAGTGCAAGAAGGTCCAGGAATAGTTGCCCAAACTTTAGTTGGTAAAGCCATCCGGTCACAGTTTGATCAATATTTTCCAAATCCAGAGGAATTAAGAAAAGACAGAGAGAAGAAAAACCCTTACAGACCCATCAGCAAATGGTTTAATGATGGCAA
>QNXU01000170.1 GCA_003973485.1 Bacteroidota bacterium
CTGGCGGCTCATAAGCAGTTTGATAATTAACTACTCTTTTATAACTATCTGTAAACCAGTTAGTTTTTCCTAAAACAAAACTTATTAATAAAATAGTAATTGGGATAACAGCATATTTTAAATATTTAGTGTTGTGTTTAAAATTAATCGCAAAATTGAAAGGAATTGGGCTTAATTCTTCAGCTTTTTGATCGATGCTTGCTAAAAGTAATTCGCTGTTATCGTTAGTCTCTTTTAGTTGAAGTACATTAAGTAACTTATCATTAACTTCAGGAAAATGATTACCAATAATTGCAGATGCTTGTTTGTAATTAATTCCTTTTTGAAGTTTAAATAACTTGGCTAAAGGCAATGCAATAAATTTGATAAACAAACCAACCTCAACAGCAATAAACAGCCAAAATAAAACTGTACGCAAACCAGAATTTAACCACAGAAAATATTCAATAAGTAACGTAATTATAAGATATAACAAGCCAATACTAAAAAACAGGATAGCACCTTTTATCAACTCATTAGTGTAATATTTTCTAATAAATTGTTCTAATTTGGTTTGTATGATATTGAAGTTATTCAAAGCCATTTTTTTATTTAACTTACTAAAATACAGTTTTTATTTTTTTATGTCTGTTAAAGGCGCTTAAAACTTGTTTTAAAATAGTTCTTTGTGTTTCTTCTACTCTATTCTATCTTTGCACTTTCAAACCAAAAGAAATGTCAAAACAAGTTAGAGTGCGTTTTGCACCGAGTCCTACAGGACCTTTACATATTGGCGGCGTACGTACCGCATTATTTAATTATTTATTTGCAAAAAAACACAACGGTACTTTTGTGTTACGTATAGAAGATACAGACCAAAACCGTTATGTAGAAGGTGCAGAACAATACATTATAGATAGTTTAAATTGGTGTAATATTCCTTTTGACGAAGGTCCAAATAAAAATGAAAAATTTGGTCCATACAGACAAAGCGAGCGTAAAGACTTATACAAACAATATGCAAATCAATTAATAAAAAGTGGTCATGCTTACTACGCATTTGATACTTCTGAAGCACTTGATGCGCATAGAAAAGACCATGAATCTAAAGGAAAAACGTTTATCTACAATTGGCATAACAGAGAAAAATTAAGCAACTCTTTATCGCTTAGCGCGGAAGACGTGCAAGCTAAATTAGATGCTGGTGAAGATTATGTGATACGTTTTAAAAGTCCGCAAGATCAAACACTTCATCTTAAAGACATTATTCGTGGTGATATAAAAATTGATACCAATATTTTAGATGATAAAGTTTTGTTTAAAGCAGACGGAATGCCAACCTATCACCTAGCTAATATTGTTGATGACCATTTAATGGAAATTACACACGTAATTAGAGGTGAAGAATGGCTGCCAAGTCTTGCTTTACATTATCAATTATACGATGCGTTTGGTTGGGAAGCTCCAGAATTTGCACATTTACCCTTAATCCTAAAACCAACAGGAAAAGGAAAATTAAGCAAACGTGATGGCGATAAATTAGGATTTCCTGTATTTCCTTTAGAATACACGTCTCCAGAAGGTGATGTATCCAGAGGTTATAAAGAAGATGGATATTTTGCTGAAGCTGTTGTTAACTTTTTAGCCTTTTTAGGATGGAATCCTGGAACAGAACAAGAAATTTTTAGCTTAGAAGAACTTATAGAAGCGTTTGATTTATCTAAGGTGAATAAAGCCGGAGCACGTTTTGATCCAGATAAAATTAAATGGTTTAATCACCATTATATGCAAGAACAAAGTAATGATGATTTAGCAGAAGCGTTTAAACAAAACCATGAAGCATTAAAAGACATAGATGTTAATTACATCGCAATGGTTGTTGGGTTAATTAAAGAACGTGCAACATTTGTAAACGACTTTTGGGATTTAAGTAATTTCTTCTTTGTAGCTCCAACAGAATATGATGAAAAAGCTTTAAAAAAAGCCATTAAAGACGATACAAAATCTATAATGACAGACGTAAAATCTATCATAAATAACATTGAAAATTTTGAAGTAGAAACACTTCAAAACGATGTAAAAGGTTGGATTACGTCTAACGACATTGGTTTTGGTAAAGTGATGATGCCACTACGTTTAGCCTTAGTTGGTGCATTACAAGGACCAGATGTTTTTGACATCATGTACATGATTGGTAAAAACGAAACTGTTAAACGTATTGATAGTTTAATTGAAAAAATAGGTTAAAATATTAATCAAATCCGTTATACATTTTGATTTCAATTTTATAACTAAACGTCAGTTCTAGTGATTATGAGGAACGAAAAATTGTATCGAGAACTTGTTTGAATTAAAAAATTCTATTCTCGATACTGATTTTACTCATTTTCAATCGCAAAATCAACTCGAATTGACGAATTTTTTTATGATACACAATAGAATAATTATACATAAACAAAAAAGCCTCTAAATATTAGAGGCTTTTTTTATTAATTTATTTCGTATAAATTTTAAAACGTTATCAATAAAGCTATGGTTAACATACTTTGATTTCCTTTAAATTTTTTATTAGTAAAAGTAGCAGCTTCAGAATCATTTAAATCACCAAGTATATTAGTAAAACCATAGATATATTGTCCTCTTATTTTAAAGTTTTCAAAACCTGCGGTTAATCCAACAGCGCCATTCACATTAAAATTAGTAATATCTACAAAATCTTTAGCCAGTAAGCTGTCAAACTCTGCTATAATCCATTCTTCTTGATCTTCGTCATCAAATTCTAAATCACTATTGTACTGTAAAACTGGTCCAAAATCTAAAGTTAAATATGGTCCAGCTAATTTTACATGTATTAAAAAAGCAACTTGAGCGGTTAAGATCTTGTAATCTATAGGCTCAAAATTACTGCTTAAAGCAGATGCAAATCCATTTACACTGATCTTATTTTCAGATAATTGCATACCATAACTTACGTTGTACCATTTATGAGGAATATCTACCGTTGCAGACATATGTGCTAACCAACCTGTATTGCTTTTAGTTTCAAAGTTATCAGTAATAATATCAAACTGAGTCAATCCACCACCAAGAGCAAATCCGTTTTTTATGTTGTAAGAATTTCTTTGTGCAAAAGAAAATGTAACAAATAGACTACAAATTGCTACTAATAGATAAAGTTTAAATTTTTTCATTACTAATAATATAGATTAGTGAACAAATATAACTTAAATTAGTAATCAATAAAGTAAAACCAAAAACCATTAATTATGCCTTTTTTAATTCCTATTGTAGTCTTAGGACTAATCATTTTAATTTCAGCATTTTTTGTTGTTAAACAACAAACTGCAGTAATTATAGAACGCTTTGGTAAATTTCATAGTATAAGACAATCTGGTCTTCATTTAAAAATTCCTTTAATAGATAAAATTGCTGGTCGTTTAAGTTTAAAAATTCAGCAATTAGATGTCATTGTAGAAACTAAAACATTAGACGATGTATTTGTTAGACTTAAAGTTTCTGTACAATACCGTGTGTTAAGTCAAAAAGTGTACGATGCGTTTTATAAGTTAGATTATCCGCATGAGCAAATTACAAGTTATGTATTTGATGTGGTACGTGCAGAAGTACCTAAGATGAAATTAGACGACGTTTTTGTTAAAAAAGATGATATTGCATTAGCGGTGAAAGCTGAGTTAAACGACGCGATGTTAGACTATGGATTTGACATTATTAAAACTCTTGTAACAGATATAGATCCTGATGCACAAGTAAAAGCTGCAATGAACCGTATTAATGCTGCAGAACGTGAAAAAACTGTTGCACAATATGAAGGTGATGCACAACGTATTTTAATTGTTGAAAAAGCTAAAGCTGAAGCTGAAAGTAAACGTTTACAAGGTCAAGGTATTGCAGATCAAAGACGCGAGATTGCACGTGGATTAGAAGAGTCTGTGGAAGTTTTAAACCGTGTTGGTATTAATAGTCAAGAAGCATCTGCTTTAATTGTTGTAACGCAGCATTACGATACGCTTCAATCTTTAGGTGAAGAAACTAATAGTAACTTAATCTTATTACCAAATGCGCCACAAGCTGGTAGTAATATGTTAAACGAAATGGTTGCAAGTTTTACCGCAAGTAACCAAATTGGTGAAGCTATGAAAGAAGCTAAACGTAAAAAAGAAGAAGAATAAAACCTAAAATAGTAAACAAAAAAAA
>QNXU01000212.1 GCA_003973485.1 Bacteroidota bacterium
GTACAAGCTTCACTGGATTCTTCTAACCTCATAATGATAGGGTATTTTTCATTTATGGCTCCTTCGTAAACTATATATCGGTCAAATATTATTTCATAATCGATTGACCACTTTCCCTGAGCAAATGAATGAGCTGAGATAAAAATGATCAAAAATACGGTTGTGAATTGTCTCATAAATATAAAGAGTGGTTACTGATTTGGTATAAGCAGACACTTTAGCGTGAAGTAAATGGTAAACTTCATATTTACCGAAACCTTACTTGAGGTTATGACCTATTGATTTTCTTCGTAATAGGAAAGATATTTTAATAATTTACTGTGGTCAATTTGAAGATAACCATCTAGAATGAAATCATGGTTTTCAAGCATCTCGTTGGCTTCTGGGTAGCCTGCTAATGCTGCCATGAAAAGTTTATACATTGCTCCTTCAAATTCACCTGCATTTGCGGGTGGGGACTCAACATATTCGGACAGGAATTTTTGCAGTACTTCAGAGGATTGATATGCTGGAGACAATACCATTGATTCCCGAAAATCTAAGGGCTCATTTCTTGATATAATGAATTTCTTAAGTGGTAAAAAACCCCTCTTCCAACTATCGTCTTTAGGCAACCAAACCAATGATTCAATTATAATTTCATCCTCTCTAATCTCTATGTTTGCGTGATCAGCTGCTCTAACTTCGATTAGTTTTTGATCCTCATTGGTCAAGCCAATTCTAGTTTCTGAAACTACGTATTTATTTTTACTGATTCGTTCGGGTCTGTAACCTGTTGCAAGAATCGCTCCTTTTGGAGTTGGTATATGTAAACTTGGTTCCCAACACCAAGAACAATTATTAATGTCTATTATTTCCACTCTGCTACTGTGAACATATCCAGTAGTGCCATTAAATAGTTTAACAGACCACCAGCTCCCCTCTTTGGGCTGCAAAGTAAAAATTTCATATTGATATATTTTATCGATGACTTTACCAGCAGGTTCATTGCGGACATTTGTGTAGCCGTCAGGATCATTTATAATAGCTTTATCTTGGCTATATAAATACAGTGGAAAGATTAGTAAAATTAATAGGGTGCGTTTCATACTTATATCATTAATTTTTGGCCATGGCATTTACTGCATAGCAGATCTGGTGCACTTTCTTTATGGTTTTGATACTTACTTTAGTTGATAAATTAAACTTAGTCAAAAATGATGTGATTTTAAGAGATTTGGAGAGAAATGATTGGGCACAAGCTGGGAAACTTGGGCCAGCAGGTGCTCTATTACTGAGGTTATTGCCAAGCACTTTATCAGCTATATCTGAATTTACAGTATGAATCATTAGTAATTGTTGGATATTTTATCTGCTATCAAATCCTCAAAATCTATGGAATAAGTTTTAGATTTATCCGGAGAGGACCAATTGCCTATTAAATATTTACCGTTATAATTTATGGCATCTAAGCTATATTTGTTTGAAATTTTAAATTTGAAACTCCCGGTGATTTTTCCATCATGACTTTCCTTGAGATATATTTCTCCATCATTAATGTATCCATTTAAGTGAAGAGCAACTTTGTTGCTATCGTAATAATAGCTCCCTGAAATCGTATTGTCTTTCTTAATCTGAAACCCCATTTTAAAAGAGTATTTGTTATCGATTTTCCCTGTAATAAATATGTTTTTTGGCGCTAAGGGAAGTGTTTTATGTGAATATGCTAACTTCTCAATTCGGTTCATTGACAGGTATTGATCATCAATAAGAACCTGTCTTCCATAATCATTGAGGTTTTTCTTTAGACTATCAAACAAAATACTGTTCGAGTAAGAAGGAGTGCATGCCTGAATTACTCTAGGTACACAGTCATCATCATTCAATGAAAGCATAATCTTGATATTGTCTGTGGGCCCATACTGTATATCGTAAAAGCTACAATAAGGTAAGGTCCCTTCTCCTGCACATTTTTGAAATACGTTTATTGTTTCTTTGATCCCTGGTAACCAATATTTTTCTAAAAAAATAAAATAAGAACCTGCCTTAAACAACTGGTGAAATGGAATAATTGTAGGATTGATTGATTTTCCAGTTTCAAGATTTATAAAGAATTCTCTATCTATATAGTATATGGTGTTTGTCTCTAATTCTCCGCTAAAAGTAATTTTTGCTACATCTTCAGAAACCACTACATCGTGAAATAAACTAACCCAATTGAAATTTTCAACTTTTTCGGGATCCACACTACTGATATTAAATTCATTTCTAATTGTTTCATTAATAGTTTCGATCAATTTTTCATTTGTACCTACTGCTATTGGAATATGGGAGTCATTGGGAAACTCTACTGATTTAAATTCAACTGATTGCGATTTTAGTGTATGCGGAAATAAGTTTATAACACCAAAAGTGAGAAAGAGGGCTAGGAGAGATAAATCGTGTTTTATTATTGCTTGATCCAAAATAATATGTAAACGAATGCTTCCATAACGAAAAAAGCCCCAGAATTACTTCTGAGGCGTTTTTTTGTGGGCCCACCTGGGCTCGAACCAGGGACCCCTTGATTATGAGTCAAGTGCTCTAACCAGCTGAGCTATAGGCCCTAAAAAACTTTTGCATTATCTGCTTCGTTTTTCGGATTGCAATGTTACGGAATTGCACGTAATTGCGCAATATAATTCGAATGAATTAATAAATTATTTTCACTTTTCTTTTCTTCGCTTAAAACCATAAATCAACTGATCCTTCAATTCTGATGGGAATTTGTCCATGTCATCAAAACCTAATGGCTCATCTCTCCCATCTTTAGGAATATAATTGGTTCTAAAAAGATAATCCCAAATACTTAGTGATATTCCAAAGTTTACACCCGTTTTTGATGGAATATGCTTGGCATGATGCCAAATATGCATTTGAGGATTATTGAAAATATATTTAAATGGTCCTAAAGGAACTCGAATGTTTGAATGGTTAAAATGACCTATCGATAAGGCAAATAAATGAACCAATAAAAATTCTTGTATTCCAAAACCAATCATCGCTAATGGTATATATTCTATGGTACGGTAAACTACAGTCTCCATCCAGTGAAACCTTAAGTGAGCAGCGAAGCCCATTTGTTCAACAGAATGATGCACCTTATGGAATTCCCATAAGGCTGGAACCGTATGTAGCAATCTATGCACATTCCAGTGGATGAAATCCCGAAGGATAAATAAAGTCAATAGCTGTGCCCAAACAGGCCATGTATTTATTTCAATTGCTACTAGGTTTTCTATTCCAAACAAGCCTAAAAAGTCATTAAAAAGCTCTACAAAGACATTTGAAATTGCGTAGTAGCCTACTAATGAGAATAAGAAAAAATTAAAAAACATGTAAAAAGCATCTAACCAGAAATCTTTTCTGATTTTGGGTTGATCTTTTCTCCACGGCATAGTCAATTCTAAGGCGTAAAAGAATAGAGAGATCCCTATCAACCAATATAAATAGTTACCCCAATGTGGATTAAAAACCTCATTCCCCACATAACGAGCATAGTCCTTAAAGGAAGTGATGAAAATATCTATGTATTCCATTTTTATGATTTTGACTTTTTAACGAAGATAAAGCAAAAGCTGTTCAGAACACCGTAACTGATGTTACATAAGAAAAATTATATAACCATATCAAACTTAAAATCAATTTTTCCAAAGTTAGTATTGGTTAAGCGGCAGTGGATTTAAAGTATTGTAATCTTTTTGGAGGCTAATCTTTGGAAAAGTTTTGTTTTGCAAAACAATAAAGCCTCCAAAAGGAGGCTCTAATATTTACAATGGAATATTCCCATGTTTCTTTTTCGGTAATTTATCCACTTTGTTTTCTAACATTGAAAAGGCTTTGATAAGCTTTTTCCTAGTGTCTGATGGAAGAATCACCTCATCTATATAACCTCTGTGTGCTGCTCTGTATGGATTAGCAAACTTTTCAGTATACTCTTCTACTTTTTCAGCTAATTTGGCTTCTTTATCGTCTGCAGCGGCAATCTCCTTGCGGAAAATGATTTCAGCTGCTCCTTTTGCTCCCATCACAGCAATTTCTGCAGTAGGCCAAGCATAATTCATGTCAGCACCGATGTGTTTAGAATTCATTACATCATAAGCACCACCATAAGCTTTTCTTGTAAT
>QNXU01000202.1 GCA_003973485.1 Bacteroidota bacterium
CTTTCAATTTATTTTGTTTTAAATAAATTTTCTGCTTTTGCGTGCTGACCTCTTCCAAAATCCCCAAACGCTTTTCAATTCTGTTATAAGTTTTTAAAGCCATATTTGGATTGCCATTATAAAGATATAAAGCGGCTAATTCCAAAAGATAATCATCTGGTGCCACTTCTGATAATTCATACAAGTCCTCATAAGTAGCAATTGCACCTGATAAATCCCCTTTATCGGTTAATATTTCGGCTTTCAGCGCTTGGTAAAAATAGTTACTCTCTTCTTTATCAGTTGCTTTTGAAACATAAAATAGAGCTTGATCTATTTCCTCACCATCTTTAAGAATCTGGGCAATTTTATAATTTATGGCTGCATTTTCAGGCATGATTTGATGTGCCTTCATAAAACTATCCAACGCTTTCGCTGGATTGTCAATTGATAGGAAATGCATTCCTTCCACGATTAAAAACTCAACATTAAAGCGATCAACCTTCAAAGGATCAGCATCTGGCAATACATCTTCTTGTTGAGGAATGTTAGGAGTTTCAGGAGTTTGTGCATATAAAACCACCGCCTGTCCATATAACAGACAGAAAATAATCAAACACTGGAAAATATAATAGAAACTTTTACTCACAATTTTATTCAATCACCTTATTATAATCGCCAATGCTTAAGTCCTTAGCTGCTCCTTCGTATAAAACAAAATTACCGAGCATACTATTCTTTATTTGTGCCTCAGTTATTATAGTATTTGTTTGAATGATACTATTACTTATCCTGCTTTCCTGAACATCAGTATCATTGCCGATGGAAACGTGAGGACCTATCACAGAGTTCTTTATTGAAACATTTTCACCCAAATAAACGGGGGGAATAATAACGGAATTTTCTACTTTAGCAGATTTACTAATTAATTCTTCACTCTTTATAAACTCCAAATAACGCTGATTGGTATAAACTGTGGCATCTTTATTACCACAATCTAACCATTCCGTTACCGTTCCTGGTCGTAATTTTACGCCTTTATCTTTCATATTTTCCAATGCCACCGTGATTTGGAATTCACCACCTGCATCTTTAATATCATTATCCAAAAGATATTGAAGTTCTTTTCTTAGGTCCTCCCCTTTCTGGAAATAATAAATTCCAATTATGGCTAAGTTAGACACAGGAGTTTGAGGCTTCTCGATGAAATCAGTAATAACATTATCATCATTTACTTTCACCACCCCAAAAGCAGATGGATCATCAACTTTTTGTGTCCAAATAATTCCTTCTTCAGCCGTATCCAATTTGAAATCAGCTTTGAAAAGGGTGTCGGCAAAGGCCACTACTGTATTTCCATCGAGTAATTCTTTGGCACACATAATGGCATGAGCAGTTCCAAGAGCCTCCTCTTGATAATGGATGGAGCCTTCTGCGCCTACGGATTCAGCAATTTTTAATAAGCTCGCTTCAATTTCTTTCCCAAAAGAAGATTTTATAATGAAGCCAATTTTATCAACTTCGCTGCCGCAAACTTTTGCGATATCTTCCACCAATCGCTGAACAATTGGTTTTCCTGCAATCGGTACTAATGGTTTTGGTACTGTTAATGTATGTGGGCGCATGCGTTTTCCCATGCCTGCCATTGGAATAATAATGTTCATAATAGTTTATATTTAGCCCAGCCAACCCGGCCCCCTAACCCCCAAAGGGGGAACGGCAGCACGGATGGACATTAGTTTTTAAATTTGACTCTATATCACTTTTAACTTATGAATAAGCTGATAAAAATAATAATACAGATTATGTTTTCTACTTAGATAGTTCTGTGCTTATTCCCCCTTTGGGGGCTAGGGGGCTACCCCGTACTCCCAAAACCACCGGCACTTCTTTCGGAATCCTCTAAAGAGTTTACTAAACTCCATTCAATTTGTTCGTGCTTAGCAATGACCATTTGAGCAACTCTTTCACCATTTTCAATTATAAATGATTCATCCGATAAATTAACCAACAAAATCTTAATTTCTCCTCTATAATCTGCATCAATTGTGCCAGGACTATTCAAAACTGTTATTCCATGTTTAAAAGCCAATCCACTTCTTGGACGGATTTGCGCTTCATAACCATCTGGAAGCTCAATAAACAAGCCTGTTGGGACTAAAACCCTTTGCATAGGTTTTAAATTAATTGGCTCGTCCAAATTAGCTCTTAAATCTAAACCAGCCGCACTTTGCGTTTGATAAGCTGGCAATTCATTTCCTGATTTATTTATAACTTTTACTTGCATACTTTATTATTCTAACTCAAAAGTATCATTTTAATCTTTTGGAAAAAATCCTTTTGCGTTCATATAAAAATGTAATCCCTCCATAAAGTAGGGTTATCCCTATCCCTAATCCATAATTAAGCCAAATATTCAGGGGCTTGAGGTAAAAAAATGCAATAATTACAACTCCAGCTATTACTATATTTAAGGCTATTTTCCCCACAGGATAGGGTATTTTAAAATACTTCTGACCACTGAAATAGCAATAAATCATCATGCTGAAATAAGCTAAAACAGATGTTAAAGCTGCTCCTGTATATCCTAAGAGCGGAATTAATAATACATTTCCGACTAAAGCTACCAAGCCTCCTAATATACTAATATAAACACCATAATAAGTTTTATCTGTTAGTTTGAACCAAATACTCAAATTGATGTAAATACCAAAAAACAATTTACCAAAAAGCAAAATAGGCACTAAAAATAAAGCTTCTCTATATTCATCCCCACTTAAGAATATTCGACCAATTAAATCAGCATTTAAGCTTACGCCCACCCAAATCAACAAAGAAAGCGCTACAAAGTAATAAAGTACTTTAGCGAAAAGTTCTGGAGCTTCCTTATCCTCTGCCTGACTGAAAAAGAAAGGTTCTCCAGCATAGCGAAAAGCCTGTATAGCCAATGCCATGAAAACGCTTAATTTGAATGCTGCCATATATACTCCCAATGCCGCTTTAGCAGAAGTATCTTCATAGAAATTAGCAGGTAATAAGTGAGTAAAAATAATTTTATCTAATTGTTCCACCGATATGCCTGCTACCCCCATCACTAAAATTGGCAAAGCATAAACCAACATTTTCTTAACCTTAGGCCAATGGAATTGGAGTTTATGCATAAAGATTTCCTTATACAAAATGAAAACCATTGATAAATTGGCTAATAGATTCGCTAAAAAGACATAGCCAATATCATAAGGCTCTTGAGTTGCCCATTTCATCCAGCCATTTTTTGCCAAAAAAGGAAAAAGCATTAAAAAACATAGATTGAACAAAATATTCAAAACTATACTGCTCATTCTGGCAAAAGCAAATTTCTTTGCTATGTGAGCTAGTCGGAGTTTGGCAAATGGAATTGCCACAATAGCATCCACAAAAAAGATGACTGCCAGATAACGGACAATGTAAGTTTGAACACCTAATTCAAGAAATTGAATTATTTGATTAGCAAATATAAAAATACTCCCACTGAATAGAATAGAAGTTAAAAGAACGGCCGTAAAAGCATTTGCATAATAACTTTCTGATTTTTCTTTGGTGGTAAACCTAAAATAGGCCGTTTCCATGCCGTAGGTATAAATGATATTCAAAAAAGCGGCATAAGCATACAATTCCCCAATAGTTCCAAATTGCTCTCGCATGAAAACTCCTGTATGAATCGGAACCAATAAATAATTCAACAACCTGCCCATAATGCTGGGCAATCCATATAAACCTGCTTCTGATGCTAATTTTTTAAGTGGGTTCATGGGGTGGTGTTGGAAGTTGGGTGTTGGAAGAGGGAAGTTGAGAGTTTAAAGTTGGAAGTAGGAAGTTGAGAGACAGAGATTAAAAATAGGGAGTTGACTACCAAACGATAATTAAACTCCCTATTTACCATATCTTTATAATTACTAATTAAAAAATTATTAATTATTAATTAAATCTACTCTCCTTTGAATTCTGCTGCTCTTTTTTCTAAAAAGGCTTTAGTTCCTTCTTTGAAATCTTCAGACTTGCAACAAGCCGCAAAGCTATTGGCTTCTGTTTGATAACCATTTTCTTCACCTGTGTAATAAGCGTTTACGCTATCTATTACCATTCCAATAGCTAAAGGTGC
>QNXU01000418.1 GCA_003973485.1 Bacteroidota bacterium
TATATTAGCTAAATCTATAACATTAATGCCTCCTGTTTTTTTGGTATCAAAAACGGTTAAGGCATCTTCGGTATCACGAGTTAAAATTTTCATCCAAGGTGGACAGTTAAACACACCATTACCTTTAGAATACGCTTGACTTAAAAGTTCGGTCATCCCATATTCGCTATGTATTTGGTCAACAGCAAAACCAGATTGTAATAGTTGGTGTAACTCTTCTCTAATTATTTCTTTGCGTTTACCTTTCATACCACCAGTTTCCATAATAATGGTATTATTAAGGTTGAATTGATAACGCTCTACCAAATCTAAAAGCGCAAAAGACACGCCAATTAGTAGTGTTTTTTTACCTTCATTTTCAAGTTGAAGTAAAGTGTCTTTTAATTCGTCTAGATTATTTAAATAAAATCCGCTTTTAGGCTGTTTAGAGTCTTTAATTAAATGATCTACCATATAGACTAAAGACGATCCTTCGCGTTCTAAATAATTAGGTAATAACGCCAAGATGGTATAATCTTCTACATTACCATAAAAATGCGCAAATCCTTTTTTAAAACTGTCTTCGTAAACCTTTAAATCGGTAACATGGTGTTTACTTGTTATTTGTCCTGTAGTACCACTACTAGAGAAAGTAATTTCGGTTGGTGTGTTAGCGCTTAAAACGTCGTGCGATTTAAAAAACTGAATAGGTAAGAACGGTATTTGATGTAGTGCTGTAACATCACTTGGGTTTTTGTACAATAAATCACAAAAAGAACGATACACGTTATTATTTTCGTACTGAAATTTAAACACGTTTAAAGCATGTGTTTTAAACGCCTCTTCTGTAGTAATGTTAAAGATGTCTTTTGTATTTATCATAGGATTACAAAAGTATAGAAAATAAAAAAGCGTTGCCAATAGCAACGCTTTTAAAATTTATATCAAATAAGGATTACTCTATAACTAATTTTTTAGTCGTAGAAGCTCCGTTTTGTTCTATGTTTAATAAGTACACACCAGACTTTAAGCTAGATACATTTAATTTGTTGTTGCTTAATGTTTTAGTGATTACTTTCTTACCTAATAAGTCAAACACTGTTACGTTTACAGCGCTGTTAGACGTTGTTTTGATGTTTACATAACCTTTGTTTGTTGGGTTAGGGTAAATGCTAAAGTTAGCTTGTGTAAATGTAGCGTTAGATAATGCAGGATTAGTATAAGTTGCTATTGGGTAAGGTGTAGCAGCTGTACTATTATCTGTTTCTCCATCTAAAGCATCAGCACCACTAAATGTCCAGTTTGCTAAAACAAAACCGCCATCAGGACCAGTACCATTAACTCTGTATGCCCAACCATCTAAATAATCCCATGCTTCTCCAGTTCCATCCATATCTACATCTCCAAAAGTGTCAATAATTGTTGTTCCTTCATATAACTCAATTGCATCATCTCCATTAATTCCAACAACACCACTTGTATACGTAGGCATCATTCCAAAGAATGAATTGAAACCAGTAGACTCAGTTGCTAAGAAAATTCTATCTCCAGCAGAAACTGCATCTGCAGGGAAATTATATTCAACTGTACCGGCAGAAGAACCAGCACCATTAGTAATAGAACTAATACCAAATACGCTTAAATCTGGGATATCTGCTAAAGCTATTAATTCGATTCCTTTAGGAGTTCCTCCAGTTAAAGGACCGTCATAAACACCAACTAAAACTAATGCGTTTGTAGCTGCACCAAATACATTACCAGTTAAAGCAACAGTTTGATCTGCAGCAGGAGAAGAAGATACAGTAATATTACCACTGTAAGCACCTTCAGTTAATCCAGAAGCTAATCTTACAAAAACTTCTGTGTTAGCAACTGTTCCACTAACTTGTGGTACGGTAACAGAAGCTCCAAAACCAGTACCTGAAGTTAATGATACTTCAAAGTTTGTAGGAGCAGTTACTGTAATGTCATTTGTTAAAAATAATCCTTCTACAAATATAGATTCTTCATTAGAAGGACCGTTACCTAATCCATAATTCATGTCTCCAGGAGTACCTAATACATTAAATTGAGGAGTAGAAGGTGAAACTTCACCAGAAACATTAATAGTTTCAGATGTAGCACCAGTTGAAGATGCAGTTAAAACATCAGAATATGTGTTTGCAGATAAACCGCTAACTAATCTTACATAAAGAGTTGTAGAAGCTACAGAACCAGCAGAAGGCGTTAATGAAACAGAACTTCCAAATCCAGATCCAGAAGTAGAAGATATTTCAAAATTTGTAGGAGCTGTAACATCTAGGTTTCCTGTTAAGTTAATACCTGATACAGAAAAAGTTTGTTCAGCAGAAGGACCATTACCTTCAAAGTAGTCTAAACCTGTAATGTCAGAGTCAATAGTTACAACTGGACCAGTAGCTGTTCCAATCCAAGAACCTGGATCAAAAGAAGCAGGTGCGTCTTGAGTTTGTAAAGTGTGATTTGTACAGCCAGAAACAGCACTATCAGCCCAAACATTCCATTCCGACTCATCAAAAGTAGCATTACCCATAGTTACAGCAGGAGAACGTTCTGCTCTACCGTCTTCATATTCAGCACAAGTTCCTGTATTATCAGTAGCAGGAACACCGAAGAAGTCAATAATTGTATCTGTACCATCAACTAAAGCTAAATCATCATCACCATTACTACCTACAACACCATTATTAACCGCGTCTAATTGATCTGCAGCAAATCCGTAAACAGTGTTGAAAGTACCAGGAGTGTTATCGTATCCAATAACGTAAAAACCTCCAGCAGGTATAGTTCCTGTTAAATCTAAGGTAGTTGAAACTGTGCCAGAAGCATTTGTGTACTTGTCAATCTGCCATCCGTTACCTTCTGTAAAATCTACATCAGTAGGTCCAGCGTTATAAAGCTCAATAAATCTAGCTTCTGCGTTGTTGTTAGGGTCAGCAATTTCAGTAATAAAGACTTGACCAAAAGAAGTCGCAGTCATTAAAACCGTTAAAAGTAAAAAGTAAAGTTTTTTCATAATTAATTGTTATAAATTGTGTGTTACAAATATACACAGATTTTTGGCATAGAAGGAACATTTAAGAAGCTAATAACATTTTTTACAATTATATAACATGGTATTTTAACTGCTTGGTAAGCAAAAGATTGTAAATTACATAAACCTAAAAACTTAGGTTAGGTTATAAGTTGTAATTAATGTTATTTAATTGTTATCAATGGATTAAATAGATAATTTAATTTTAATAATTTTATCTTTACGTTATTATTTTAACACAAAGTCATTCTGATGAATAAGAAAGATATCAAAATTCTTTTAGTAGACGACGAGCCAGATATTCTTGAAATAGTAGGCTATAATTTAAGTGCAGAAGGTTACCAAGTCATTACTGCAGATAACGGTGTAAAAGCTGTTAAAAAAGCAAAAAAAGAAAAACCACACCTTATTATATTAGATGTGATGATGCCAGAAATGGATGGTATTGAAGCTTGCGAAGCTATTAGAAAAGTACCAGAATTAAGCAGCACAATTATTACATTTTTAACCGCAAGAGGAGAAGATTACTCTCAAGTAGCAGGTTTTGATGCTGGTGCAGACGATTATATTACTAAGCCAATTAAGCCAAAAGTGTTAATAAGTAAAGTAAAAGCACTTTTAAGACGATTAAAATCTGAAGATACTAACCAATCGGTTATAAAAATTGGTAAGCTTACCATTAATAGAGACGAATACAAGATTATTTTAGGAAACGAAGAGATTATTTTACCAAGAAAAGAATTTGAACTCTTATCTTTGTTGGCATCAAAACCAGGTAAAGTCTTTAAAAGAGAAAATATTTTAGATCGCGTTTGGGGTAACGAAGTCGTAGTTGGCGGACGTACCATAGATGTACACATAAGAAAACTAAGAGAAAAAATTGGCGACGATAGCTTTAAAACCGTAAAAGGTGTAGGTTATAAGTTTGTATATGACACTTAAATCAAACAAAAACATTACTTTATAAATGCCTGTAAAATTTAAAAAAACATACAAATTTGCCGCTTATACTTCAGGGTACATTACCTTGGTTTTAA
>QNXU01000406.1 GCA_003973485.1 Bacteroidota bacterium
TTTCATCCTGCAAGGTTAAGCACTATATTTGGCTTCTGGAAGATGGGGATGGTCGGATGGATACGCTATTACTAGTAAAAGGTTGCCTTTCATCGAAGAGGAAAATAATATTGAGCAAATCTTAGACAATTTATTGCTTATTGAAAAAGGTCAACTAAAACGCTCTGCTGTATAATTATTTGGAAAAAATCCTTGCAGGTTCTATATTAATGCTTATATGAAAATTGGTAGGTTTGGAAAAACCGATGATGACCTCCGTTTTCAGGAAGTCGTAGAAGGAAATGCCTATCAATTAGCCGATAAAACACTCGAGATACTTGATAAAAAATTTTTAGTGTCGCCAATCACATATCAAGGATTGCAACGAGTAGAAAACTGGGAGTATCCCTACGAAGCCATCCGTGAAGTAATTTTAAATGCAATTGTACATAGAGATTATATTGGGGCGCCCATTCAAATAAGTGTGTATGATGATAAATTGATGGTTTGGAATGAAGGCTCATTGCCAGATGATTTGACTTTCGAAGATTTAAAGAAAAAACACTCCTCCCGTCCCCATAATCCAGTTCTTGCAGGTACATTTTTCAAAGGCGGGTTAATTGAAGCATGGGGGCGGGGTACAATCAAAATAATAAATGAATGTAAAAAAGCTGGATTACCCGAACCAATAATTGAAAGTGCATCAGGAGGAATTAGCATCACAATTCAAAAAAGCATAACAGACAAAAATAAACATATAGAAAAGAATCTCAATCATAGGCAAAATAGAGCAATCGAATATCTCGATGAAAATAATACGATTACCAATAAAATATATCAAGAGTTGTGTGAAGTTTCAAAGGCTACGGCTACAAGAGACTTAAGCGAACTAGTTGAAAAGTATCAATTATTAGAAAGAATTGGGGATGTTGGGGCTGGGACAACCTATAAATTAATTGGCTCATAATTGGCTCAATTGGCTCACAATTGGTTCACGAATGACTCTTACTTAACCTGATTCACTTTGAAAACAATTATAGAATAAACAACGAAACGGCACCATTATGTATGAAATCATAGCCGCACAAGGCAAAAGCAAAGACCAAAACTACGATTCATACATTAATCGTTCCCGCCATGCTCCGCATCGTGGTGAGCTAAATCTTGATTTGACTTGTAGTCCTTTTTCCATTTGTTTTTTATCAAATTAATAATGTAAGCTCTTTTAACCACCCATCAACTTCTAACCCCAAACCCCTAATTTCTTCCATCCATTTCCCCTATATTTGCATCACTACAAACGACTATAAAAATGAAAATATATACTAAAGGCGGAGACAAAGGCAAAACATCACTATTGGGCGGTTCACGGGTTTCAAAAGCTCATTTGAGAATAGATGCTTACGGCAATGTGGATGAGCTGAATTCTTGGATGGGCGTTTTGCGTGATCATAAAGAAAATACTTCCCGAAATCTACTATTTATTGAAATTCAAGATCGATTATTTACCATTGGTTCACAGCTGGCAAAAGAGCCAGGAGAAAGCAAATTTCCCATCCCTGACATCTCAGAATCGGATGTGGAGCGATTGGAAAAGACTATAGATGAAATGAACGAAAGCCTGCCTCCTATGAAAAATTTTATTTTACCTGGAGGTCATCAGTTGGTTTCTTTCACTCATGTGGCGCGTACCGTTTGCAGACGTGCCGAAAGGGGCGTGGTAGCCCTGAAAGAACATGAAGAAGTCAATGATTTGATAATCACTTATTTAAATCGATTATCGGATTATTTATTCATGCTTTCCCGTAAATTAACGCAGGAATTAAATGCCAGTGAAGTGCCTTGGGTACCTAAAAAGTAATTGGAAATTTACCCTTTTTTTTGTACTTTCGTGCAATTTTAAATTAAACCGACCATCATGTTAGATACTTTAGATATTTCTATAAAGAAAGTTCAAAATTCCCGCATCAATGAGGTGGATTTTGACAATATCCCTTTCGGGAAAGTTTATTCTGACCATATGTTTATAGCAGACTATGAGGATGGTCAATGGAGCGATTTAAGAATTGTTCCTTATGAAAATCTTTCCTTGGCTCCAGCTTCCAGTGTTATTCATTATGGTCAGTCTGTTTTTGAAGGCTTAAAAGCTTACAAAAACAGTAAGGGAGAGGCAGTAGTATTTCGTCCTGAGGCTAATGCCAAAAGATTAAACAAATCTGCTGAAAGAATGTGTATTCCAGAAGTTCCGGAAGAGCTATTCATTCAAGCTATGACCGAATTGTTAAATCTAGATAGTGCTTGGATTCCAAATAAAGAAAATACAGCATTATATATTCGTCCTTTCGTTTTTGCTATGGATGATTATATAGGCATCAAGCCTTCTGAAAAATATAGGTTTATGATTATCACTTGCCCAGTTGGCGCTTATTATAGCGAGCCGGTAAAGGTGAAAATAGAAACTGAATTTACCAGAGCTGCTAAGGGCGGAACTGGTTATGCAAAAGCAGCTGGTAATTACGCTGGTTCTTTATACCCTGCAAAATTAGCGCAAAAGCAAGGTTATCATCAATTGGTTTGGACCGATGCTACAGAACATAAATATATTGAAGAGTCTGGCACTATGAACATAATGTTTGTAATCAATGATACTTTAATTACGCCTGAAGCAAGTTCTACTATTTTGAGAGGCATAACTCGCGATTCTGTATTAACATTAGCGAGAGACTGGGGAATGAAAGTAGAGGAAAGAAGAGTTAGTATCAGTGAAGTAATAGAAGCCGCTAAAAATGGTTCGTTAAAAGAAGCTTTTGGTGCTGGAACAGCTGCCACTATTGCCCATATTGCTTTAATAGGTCACGATGGGGTAGATTATAAATTGCCTGCAATTGAAGAAAGAGAATTTTCTAATAAAGTGTTAAAAGCAATGGATGCCATTAAATTAGGCGAAGCTGAAGATAAATTCGCCTGGATCTATAAGCTTTAACTTGTAGTAGAAATATTGATTTTGCCGTATGATGAATGATTGTATAGCCCCCTAGCCCCCAAAGGGGGGATGAGCACGGAATTGCTTTTTAGTTTGCTTTTATCACCTTATTCAGGTTTGTAGACACGTAAATCAAAGTTATAAGAAGGTAATATTGGATCGGAGAGTGCGGGCTGGAGGACAAAATAGCGGGCCAGCGTTGGGTGTAGCGCAGCAGCATTATTTTGTCTTGATTTTTTCTTTCTTTTTCATCAAGGAAAAAGGAAGTTAAGGCATCTATAAAAAACATAACTTAGAACTAAGAGATTTTGAATTTTTAAAGCTTCTTAATTTTAAAATTTTAAAAACAATATAAAACAAAGTCCTAATGACTAGTGACGATTTAAAAGACTTAAAGGCCCGAGTGGAAGCACTTCGGGGGTATCTTTGACTACGACAAAAAAGTTGAAGAAATAAAAGAACTGGAATTAGTATCTGCCCAGCCTGATTTCTGGAACGATTCAGATGAGGCGGAAAAGACCATGAAAGTCATTCAAGGTTTAAAGGAATGGACCAAGCATTTCGATGAACTAAGTGAGCTGTATGGCGAAGTAGAAACCTATTATGAATTCCTTGAGATGGGTGAATCGTCAGAGGAGGAGGTTTCAAAAGCCTATAAAAAAGCTTTAACCAAAACAGAGGAATTAGAGCTGAAAAAGATGTTGTCTTCGGAGGAAGATCAACTTTCCGCTATGCTGCAAATCACTCCTGGAGCAGGTGGTACAGAAAGTAACGATTGGGCTGGAATCCTGATGAGAATGTACATCATGTGGGGTGAAGCCAATGGATATAAAGTGCGTGAAGTAGATTTTCAAGAAGGGGATGTTGCAGGTGTTAAATCCGTTACATTGGAATTTGATGGTCCTCAAGCTTATGGTTTCTTGAAATCAGAAAATGGAGTACATCGTTTAGTTCGCATTTCCCCATTTGATAGTGGAGGAAGAAGGCATACTTCATTTGCATCTGTTTATGTTTACCCTGTTGTGGATGATACTATTGAAATTGATATC
>QNXU01000219.1 GCA_003973485.1 Bacteroidota bacterium
CGCAATGATTGCCTCTCTTTCTTTATCAAGATTATCAATCATAGACTGTAAAACTGCATTTTTTAATTCTGTATTTAAGAGCTTCATAAAAGCATTAAATTTTAGTTCAAAATAAATTTTATAAGGATGCTTAAGAGGATTAATCTTCTTCTTTATAAATCCTAGTCCCTACATCTTTTCCGTGAACAATGTCTATAATGACATCTTCACGTTTACCATTGGCTATGTATGTCACAATATCTTTATTTGCGGCACCTTTAGCCACATTGATTTTGGATTCCATTCCTCCTCTACCTTCTCCTTCTTTTTTATCGGATTCCTGAATAAATTGTTCCACTTCTTGATCAGTTGTTACCGTCCTGATAACATTGGAATCGTCATGATCAGGGTGTCCATCGAAAATCCCATCTGTATCAGTGAGAAGAATTAATGCATCTGCATCCACTAATTCTGCCACCAAACTAGCCAATTCATCATTGTCAGAAAACATAGACATCGACAATGAAACAGCATCATCTTCATTAGCAATAGGAATAATCCCTTGGCTCAGTAAACCTTCATAACAATTAATCATATTATCTCTATGCCTACCAAAATCGAAATCTCTTTTGGTAGCTAATACTTGCGCACAACGCATTCCATAATCATGGAAAATACTGTAATAATGACGCATCATTCTTGGTTGTCCAACCGCAGAATAAACTTGTCTTCTTTGAGCAGCATTATCAATGGTATCAATTTCATTATCATCAAGCACTTCTTTTCCTGCAATTACTGAACCTGATGAAATAAGGACTGTCATTACATCCTCTTCATATAATCTTGCTACTTGGTCAACAATTCTCTTCAAAATAGGAACCACAATACGATTATCTTTATTGGTCATCACATTGGTTCCGATTTTTACTACTATTCTTTTACTATGAGTTTTCACAATTCAAAAATTTATGATTCTTTACCTAATTCAACAGCTCTGTTAAAGGCTGCATAAGCTGCTTCTTCAATTAATTGCTTAATATTGTTGTCTTCCATTGAGTCTAATGCTGCGCGAGTGGTACCTCCCTTAGAAGCTACTCTTTTCATCCAACCCTCTGGCGTCAAATCAGACTTATTAAACAATTCTACTGCGCCTTCAAAGGTAGTTCCCACTAAAACTTTTGAATCATGATCGGAGAAACCCATTTTCTGAGCAGCCTCCATCATGGATTGCATAAAATAAAATACATAAGCAGGGCCACTTCCTGAAATTCCGGTTGAAGCATCTACATCATTTTCAGTATCTAATCTCACAGATCGTCCAGTGGTATCTAATAAACTTTCGACAGTCGATAGCTCTAATCTAGAAACTTCATCAGATGCTGTAAATGAAGTTAAACCTTTTCCAACCTGAGCAGGTAAATTAGGCATGGCTCTTACCACTTTTTTGATTCCTAACCCATCTTTCATACTTTGAATGGTCACACCCGCCATAATTGAAATAGCAATTTGATCTGGTGTCATCATTGGTTTTATTTCAGCAAATAAATCTTCCGCATGGTAAGGTTTAACAGCAATAAAAATAATATCAGCCTTTGGAAGACAGTCCGAGAGATTGGTGAAAACATCAAAACGGCTAATTTTCTTAAGTTCTTCTGTTTTTTCAGGACTGGTATCTGAAATCATTAAATTATGGTTTGATAGAAATTCAGATTTCACTAAGGCTTTAGCATAGGCTAACCCCATATTTCCAGCTCCTATTACAAGTACTTTCATAAGTAAATTTTTGTTTATTAAATATAAAGAATTAATTCCAATTGTATTTGAGACTATGCAAGCATTGTGCATCTAAAGCCAGTTTTTAATGAAAATCAAGGATATTTAAAATTAATTTACTTTTCAATTACTTGAATATCAACTATTTAAAACACACACTCTAAGAAATTCAAATTAATTTCGAATCCATACCGACTTTTTTAATCCATGCGCCATATAGGCAAAAAGCTGCAATAATGACAGGCTATCTTACAATTGTCAATAAATGGCACTAAGAAAATCAGGTTCTAGTTGTTAAATCACCTTGATCGAAACATTATCAGATTAATTCCGTTTATAGTATAGGTTACTTTTTCATTTTAACTGATTTTTTAAATGTCTTCAAGCAATAAAAATTCTCAAGATAATCACCATCAACACAAGGACAAAAATCATAATCATGATGGGCACAATCATCATGATCATCATGCCAATATGATAGAGGATTTCAAAAAGCGATTTTGGATTTCTATCATCATCACCATTCCTATCATGGTTTTAGCCCCCATGATTCAGGAATTATTAGGCTATGAATTACGATTCCAATATGATAGATATGTTCAATTCGTATTGTCCACTATTGTCTTTTTCTATTGTGGATTTCCATTTCTGAAAGGATTAAAAGATGAGATTGCCGATCGAAAACCTGGCATGATGACCTTAATTGCGCTTGCAATTAGTGTAGCCTATTTTTATAGCTCGGCTGTAGTTTTCGGGCTGGAAGGTAAAATTTTCTTTTGGGAATTGGCCAGCTTAATTGCTATCATGCTTCTGGGGCATTGGATCGAAATGAAATCAATAATGGGTGCTTCTGGGGCAGTTGAGGAATTGGCAAAATTACTCCCTTCCACTGCTTTAAAATTGGATGAGAATGGTGATACACATGAAGTAAAAATATCAGAATTAGAAGCAGGAGATTTAGTACTGGTAAAGCCTGGAGAAAAAATCCCAGCTGATGGTATTATTGAAAAAGGAAAAAGTGATATAAACGAATCTATGATTACAGGTGAATCAAAACCTGTAAGTAAAAAGGAAGGAAATGAAGTAATTGGTGGTTCAGTTAACGGCTCTTCCTCTATTCAATTTAAAATAAAAGAAGATAGCGAAGGATCGTATTTGAATAAGGTGGTGGAAATGGTGAAATCCGCTCAAGAGACAAAATCCAAAACGCAAAATCTTGCCAATAAAGCTGCTGCCTGGCTATTTTATATTGCACTTTTTTCTGGCTTCACCACATTAGGAGTTTGGCTTTGGCAAGGAAAAGAATTTGATTATGCACTAGAAAGAATGGTTACTGTGATGATTATTGCCTGTCCGCATGCATTAGGCTTGGCAATGCCATTGGTTGTGGCTATTTCTACTTCTGTTTCTGCCAAAAATGGATTACTGATCAGAAATAGAACAGCATTTGAAAATGCTCGTAATATCACCACAATTATTTTTGATAAAACAGGCACGCTTACAAAAGGGAATTTTGTGGTAAATCAGTTTAAAAGTACTTCAGATGAATATAATGATAATGACATTCTTAAAATAGCAGCATCTTTGGAAAAAGAATCGGAACATCCTATTGCATCAGGAATTTTGACAAAACATGATGAGGAAAAGTTAGATTTTGAAGAGATATCCGACTTTGAAAACCTGACAGGTGAAGGTATCCAAGCAAAAATAAATGGCGAATCAATCAAAGTGGTTAGCCCTGGCTATTTAGAAGAAAACAATATCGAATTACCTGAAGACACAAAAAATGAAAAAGCAGAAACCATAGTTTATATCCTGAAAGATAAAGATTTGATAGGGTATATTTCTTTGGCTGATGAAATCCGAGTTGAATCTTATGAGGCTGTGAAAATATTAAAAGAAAATGGCTTAAAGGTCATTATGGCTACAGGTGATAATGAAGAAGTAGCAAATTCAGTAAGTAAAGAATTAGGCTTGGATGATTATTATGCTGAAGTACTCCCAGAAGACAAACAAAAGATAATAGAAGATTTACAAAATAAAGGCGAAATAGTAGCCATGACAGGAGATGGTGTAAACGATGCTCCTGCACTAGCCAAAGCGGATGTTGGAATCGCAATCGGTTCAGGAACAGATGTAGCTAAAGAGAGCGCCGATTTGATTCTTACAGATGATGCATTTCCATCTATAGTTAACGGTATTGAAGAGGGAAGAAGAGTCTGGATCAAGTGATAACT
>QNXU01000403.1 GCA_003973485.1 Bacteroidota bacterium
CAACTACATAGTCTTTAAGTAAGCGTTTAAGATAGTGACGAGCTTCATCACCCTCATCCGTATCTATTCTTACTGCTTCAACAAGCTTTATTTGGTTGGGCGTTTTTGCTTTAATAGCATAGCCCTTAGTGCCAAAAACCAAAGTTTCATCAGCATTCACATCTAGTTTTTTCTGACTTTCTTCATGCTCCTCATTCAAATAAGTTTTTACACTTTCTTCCGTGATTTTTCCAAATTTGTGATAATGAGTTACTAATGAATGCACAATTTGATTGATGCGAATAATTTCTGGAGTGCTTCCTTGTATTCTTATTTCATTTCCTCTTGAGATAATTTTAGATTTAGGAAAAGCCGAGGAAAGCTCGTTGATATTACGATTTTCTACGCCTAAAAAATCCACAAGGGATACATTTTCTAAAGTAATAACTTTTTCTACCAAATGATTTTCTTATTTATGATGTCTCAATGTGTTAGTACTGAAATTTATGTAGTTTTGTTTTTAACAAATTTAACAATAATTCAATTTTTTGTATGCCTTTAATCACTTTTCTATCAGATTTCGGTTGGCGCGACCATTATGTGGCAGCGGTTAAAGCCAAAATACTGAGTGAAGACCCTAATCTTCAAGTGATTGACATATCTCATAACATCACTAAGCACGATATCATTCACGCTGCTTATGTTTTAAAATCGGTTTACAAAAATTTTCCTGAGGGAAGTGTTCATTTGGTATCCGTAAATTCCCGATCTGAGCCTAATGAAGCCATGATAGCCATCAAAATCAAAAATCATTTTTTTCTTGGAAGTAATAATGGTTTACTAAGCCTCATCAGAGAAAAAGATCCTGATAAAATTGTGAAGATCGCCTCAGAGGAAGATTTAAAAGGCAATTTCCCAGCTAAGGATATTTTGGCAAAAACCGCTGTCAAAATATTAGATTCCAAAAATAAAAATCTTGAGGGGATTGGAGAGGAAATGAAAATAGAGGATTTCAAAAGATTTATTGTTCCTAATGTTAAAGCAACAAGGGAAATCATTCAAGGGCATGTTGTCCACATTGATGATTACGGTAATTTGATCACAAACATTCTTAAATATGATTATGACATTCTGAGCAAAGGGAAAAGTGTCCAGATTAAATTCAGAAATTACTCTTTGACAGGCGTACAAGAGCATTATCATGAAAGTCAGGGTGGTGAAGCATTTGCTATTTTCAATGATCAAGGTGTTTTGGAAATTGGGATTAAGCAAGGAAATGCCGCTGAATTGCTTGGTATGGAATATAATAGTATGGTGAGTGTGAAGTTTGGGGATTACTAGCCCAGCCAGCCCCCTAACCCGCCAGCTGGCGGGGAATTTGCATCGTGCTATGAAAAATATTTATATATGATTTCTTCTTTCTACAGCAAAATAACAGATTAGAAACTAGCCTAACTTGAAAATGAAATTTAAGATATCAAATTAAAAAAATAAATTAATTCTGTGCTTAGTGCCCCGCCAACTGGCGGGTTAGGGGGCTGCTATAGGCGCAGCAAGCAATTTATCAGGAATACCAAAAGCATTAGTAAATCCGATGGCATCTTGTCTAGTTTCCCAGCATAATTGGTTGACCATTTTTCGGATGGCTTTGGTTTTGACTCCTTCCATATAACCTTGCTCTAAATACCAGCCTTTGTTTTGCTCTATGGTATGCAGGGCATATAATTGACATAATTGCTGCAATGCTTTTTTGCAAGCTGCATTTTGAGTGGTTTCAACCGCTAATTGAAAACGTTCCAACACTTTCCTTTCAATATAGGATTGCCCTACATTTACTAGATGATGTTGTGCAACGTTAACAGCATCAAAGGAATCCATTCCATCATCCACCAATCTCTTAATACGCTGTCCGGCTGAAGCCACTATTGCTCTTTCTCTATATTTGAATGCATTCAAATGAAATTCAAAATCTAATAAATGCTTTTCATCTGTGCTTCGAACTGTAATAGGATTCTTTTCTGTAAATGAAGTTTTGGTTTGCTTACTCAGATAATTAAAAATGGTAGTGAAATTCATATCCCCCATTTCCCTTTTGAATTCCGTTAAACGACTTTTAGCCACCAACTGCATCAAGACGGTATTATCTCCTTCAAAAGTGGTATAGACATCCGTGTCATTTTTCAATGCATCAATTCTGTTTTCCGACAAATATCCTTTGCCTCCACAAGCTTCTCTACATTCTTGAAGTGCTTCTGTCGTAAACCAAGTTCCGTAAGCTTTCATTCCAGCTGCCAAAGCTTCTATTTCTTGTCCTTCTTCCTCTGATTTTGTCAGAAAACGATTGGTTAAATATTTTAAAGCAAAATGCATTGCATAGCTTTTGGCTACAAGTGGCATCAACCTTCTTTGATGCATTCTATAATTCATAATCGGCACTTCCCCTCCACCTTCTGGACCAAATTGCTTGCGTTGGTTAGCATACCGAATTGCTATAGTCAAACCTGATTTTGCAGCAGATAAACCTGATCGAGGAATTCCGATTCTACCGCCTACCAAAGTTCCGAGCATAGTGAAAAAACGCTTATTATCAGATGAAATGGAACTTTGGAAATTGCCATCATCACCAACCGAAGCAAATTTATCAAGCATATCTTCTTTTGGAATTACTACTTTATTGAATGCAATTAATCCGTTATCCACCCCATTTAGACCCATTTTATAACCGCAATCTTCAATTTCAACTCCAGGATGCAGTTCTCCTGATTTATTTCTTAATGGAACCACGAAGGCATTGACTCCATAATCCTCTCCATCTATTATTAATTTTGCAAATACAGTTGCTTTCTGTCCATGCAATGCAGCATTTCCAATGTATTCTTTTCTTGCATCTTGATGAGGTGTATGAATGGTAAAAGTCTTGTCTTGATGATTGTAAGTGGCTGTGGTTTCTAAACCACGAACATTAGAACCATGATTTGTTTCCGTCATAGCAAAGCAGCCAGGAAGCTCTAAAGTGCCAATATCCTTTAAATATTTTTGATGCTGCTTTTCAGTTCCTAAGAAATAAATGCTCATTCCCCAAAGCCCAAATTGCACACCGAATTTTATCACCATGCTCAAGTCGTGATAACTCAAGGTTTCCATGATGGTGAAATAGCCTTCCATATCTGCTCTGCCGCCAAACTCTCTTGGAAAAGCCCACGAACCATAGCCTTCTTTTGCTAATAATTTACACCATTCTAGAACTTGCGCCCTTTGATCGACTATTTTTTCATGCTGGTGATAAGCAAATTCAGGTTTATTTAAAGTGTCTTTTACTTTTTGAATCAATTCTATTTTGGAACCATCCAAGACTTCTTGCATCAATTTTGGATCAAAAGATGATTTTGATTTCTGTTCTGAAGTAATGGTGGAATGGCTATCTTCAAAGCGATAGGCAGCTTCATTATAAATTAAGCCTAATTCCTTTTCAGCCGTTTTAAATGCATCTTTATCTTTTTCGGTTATTACTAAATCATGCCCGTTTAGATGAGTTTTCACCAACTCTAATCCTAAGGTAGCAAGATTCTTTAAGTTTTTAGGTTTGATAAATTGAATCTGATTTCTCCAGTCTTTAAGCTCTTGAGCTGAAGGTTTTTGATCAGGGTTTAAATATTGTTCCAAGAATTCAACTTCTTCCTTTTTCAACCATGATTGAGAGTCAATCAGCTTCTTCATTATTTCTATATCCTTTTTGGTAAGGTTAAAATCTTCCCAAAGTGTATAATAAAGTGGTAAGAATATATAAAGATTAGGGTTTTGTGAAAATAAGACAGAATTCAGCATAGGCTCTATTTAGGGTCTGCTTAAAAACTATTTAAAGATATTACTAATAAATCGGTCTGAAAACCACCTCAGGTCGATTTATTTTTCTCAGTTCACTAAATACTAACCCCATTGCATGTTTTATTGTAAAAAGCAGCTGTCTCCATGCTGAAAAACTC
>QNXU01000135.1 GCA_003973485.1 Bacteroidota bacterium
TGGCGGACCGTTTGGCTTCCTTCAGTCAATGAATCACTTCATCCGACCTTGCCACTTGCTAGTATGCTTCGCTGCTCGCATACAAGGGACTTGCACCCTCAAGATAATCTGAGTATCTTTCAACTCGTGCCATGCTAGGCACACACATCAGCTATCGAATCATTATGAAAGGTCATCAAATTTATAAGATTCCCAATCAAAACGATCGATAGCCTGACGTTGTACACAAGCTAAAAAGCCAGCCACACAATAAGCACATTTGGTTTTTGCCTACTCACATTGTCAACCCTAAAAAACCCAAAAGAGCTTAATCTTCCCTCTTCCAACTACAATCAAGATACCACTTTGATGGTATTTTTATAAAAAAGACAATCATTAATTTGGAATGATTCTAAATAACATCGTAATTTGTAATATGTTAAAAACTATTATTCTTATAGCAGATGCACATACCCTAACAAGGGAAGGGATTAAATCACTTCTTAACCGAAGAAAAGATATTCATATTGCAGGAGAAGCAAAAGACAGCAATGAACTGTTCAATAAACTCAAAAAAATAAACCCCGACATTGTTATCATTGACTTTCATATCCCCGGACATTTTAGCATAAACGACATTGCATTTATCCGCAGCAACTTCCCACATACAAGAGTGCTGATTATTTCTACTAACCAAAACAAGCAGGACGTTCTCAAAGTACTTGATTATGGTGTAAACTCATATCTCTTAAAAGAATGCGATGAAGAAGAAGTAATTAATGCCGTTTATGCGGCTGCAAGAAATGAAAAATTCTTTTGTGGAAAAGTGATGGATGCCATTCTCGAAAAAGCTACCCATCAGTGTCCGGTTGGTTCTATATGCAATCACTGTCAGGCGGTATCAATAAGCGAGAGGGAAGTGGAAATTATCAAACTCATTGCCGAAGGAAACACTACCAAAGACATTGCCCAAAAACTCTTTCTTAGTTTTCACACCATAACCACCCACCGAAAAAATATTTTCAGAAAATTAAAGTTGCGTAGCTCATCTGAACTTATACTCTATGCTATTAAACAAGGCATAATTAACGCACAATCTCCTATTGCATCTACAAACTAACTGACTTAAGGTATTAGAAACACGTCATTTGTGGCACAGCAAAATACCACTTTTAAGGTATTGTTTAGAATCATTCTAAGTAATAAATTTGTACCCGAATCAAATCTTAAAATTATTTAGTATGCAAAAATTCATTATAACTACAATCGCAATAATAAGTTCTTTAGGCTCTTTCGCTCAAAATGCAACCATTAAAGGAAACATACAACAAACCGACAGCACAACTGTATTACCAGGTGTTTCCGTCTACCTGGAAAAAACGAATATAGGAACTTCAAGCAATGGAAATGGTAACTATATTATAAGTAAAGTCCCTGCGGGAGATTATACATTGATAGTTTCCCACATAGGATATAATCCTATAAGAAAAGAAATAACGGTTGAAAATAATAGCACAATAACGCTAAACTTCATACTGACAGAATCTATCTCTACATTAACGGAAGTGACTGTTACAGGTGGGAATATAGGCATAAAAGACATTCCTGGGTCAGTACATTACATCACGCCAAAAGAAATGGAAAAATTTAGCTATACAGATATTAATAGGGTGTTGCGTACAGTCCCAGGCGTAAATATACAAGAAGAAGATGGGTTCGGGCTTTTTCCAAATATAGGGTTAAGAGGTACAGGCGTAGAACGGAACACCAAAATAACTGTAATGGAAGATGGCGTTTTAATGGCTCCTGCTCCTTATTCTGCACCAGCGGCTTACTATTTTCCAACAATGGGAAGAATGCAGGGAGTAGAAATTATAAAAGGAAGCAGCCAAATAAAATACGGCCCTTATACAACAGGAGGTGCCATTAATCTTATTTCAACGCAAATACCCGATCAGTTTTCAGGAAAAATAACCTTGTTGGGAGGAAGTTTTGGAAACAGAAACCTACACGCTGTTGTAGGAAATTCAAATAAAAACTTTGCTTACATGGTAGAAACATTCCAGTATGGTTCAAACGGTTTCAAACAAATAGATGACGTAGGAAATAGAGGGTTTGATAGAAATTCAGGTTTTGTAAAGCAAGATTACTTGGCAAAAGTCCGAATTAATACCAATGCTGATGCAAAAATATACCAATCGCTCACATTCAAAATCGGTCAATCAACAGGAGATATAAATGAAACCTACCTTGGTTTAACACAAGAAGATTTTGATACCAACCCAATTAGAAGGTATGCAGGTTCTCAAGTTGACAATATAGCCACAGAACAAACTCAATTTTCTTTAACTCACAGAGCAAAATTTTCAAAATGGTTTAATGTTACCACTGTTGCTTACCGTACCAATTTTAGTAGAAATTGGTACAAACTCGACAGTGTAAAAGACAGCACTGGAACAAAAACAAAAATTGGTGATTTACTCGATAATCCCTTTAGCTCAAATGATGCTTATGCCATTCTTACAGGTACAAGTAGTGTAAATGATGATGCTCTTTTCGTAAAAGCAAACAATAGAAATTACTATTCTCAAGGTGTTCAAACAACTTTGAATTTCAATTTTAAAACCAACAAAATAAAACATAATATTGATTTGGGTATAAGAGTGCATGAAGACCAAATAGACCGTTTCCAATGGTTTGACGAATACGCAATGAGTAGTGGAGTAATGGAATTAACGAAAGCAGGAACGTATGGAACGGAAAGCAACAGAGTGGAAACAGCCAATGCCATAGCAACTTATCTTCAGTACAAAATTAACGTTGGAAAATTTACAGCAACCCCAGGCATTCGCTACGAAAATATCACACAAAAAAGATTAGATTATGGGAAAAATGACACAGAAAGAACTGGGATTGACCTCTCTGAAAGAAGTAATGCAATTGGAGTTGTTATTCCTGGAGTTGGTTTCGATTACAGATTCACCAAGCACCTAAGCACCTTTGCAGGAATACATAAAGGTTTTGCTCCTCCAGGCTCAAAAGAGGAACTTGAACCAGAAGAAAGCGTTAACTATGAATTAGGCACGAGATATGCCAAAAATGGGTTGTCAGGTCAGTCGGTGTTATTCTTCAATGACTACAAGAATTTGCTTGGTGCCGACCTTGAAGCCGCAGGAGGTGGAGGAACAAACGAGCAGTTTAATGGTGGAGCAGTACAAACAAAAGGAATAGAGTTTAACATAACATACGATTTACTGTATTCAAAAATCAATAGCAACTTTAGACTCCCAATAAGCCTTGTTTATTCTTATACAGACGCAAAATTTTTAAATGATTTTGACAGTGACTTTGAAGGTTGGGGAACCGTTTCCGCAGGCGACCAATTTCCGTACTTGGCAAATAATCAATTTACAATTCTATTAAGCTTAGAACACCACAAATTCAGTGTAAACCTAAGCGGGAAATATATGGACGAAATGCGAAACGCTCCTGGACAAGGAGATATACCTACTAATGAAAAAACTGATTCGTATTTTGTGATAGACGCAAGTGCAAGCTATAATTTGCACAAGAACATAACCTTTTTTGCCAATGCAACCAACTTAACTGACCAAGTGTATGTTGTAGCAAGAAGACCAGCAGGTTTGCGACCTGGAATGCCAAAAGCATTTAACGTAGGATTAAAAGCAAATTTTTAATAAAGAAAACCTACCTAAAAGCCATACACATTGCCAAGTTGCTCAAATGCCAATCACACCAACCAAAACTTGGCAAAGAGTATGGCTTTGCCAACGCTCCTAGACAGTGCAAAAAGAAAGCCAGTGTACAACAACTAAGCATTCGTGTGGTCGGTACGACCCAACATGAATGCAATGTTGAGCGAATCAGAGGCTAGCAAGAACTACAGGCCCCTATGGGAAAATCGAAGTATGGATGGTGAATATCAAGGCTCAAAAGCGGGTGCTTCTAAGCATGA
>QNXU01000334.1 GCA_003973485.1 Bacteroidota bacterium
AATTAATCTTAATGGATTTCTGGGCTGTTTGGTGTGGCCCATGTAGGAAAATGGATGCAGAAATGTGGAATACTGAAGAGTTTGCTGCTTTCTCAAAAAACTTTGTCCCCTTTAAAGTAGATATTGATATAGAAAAACAATTGGCTAGAAAGTTTAATATAAGATCTATTCCTTATGTAGTATTAGCAACGGTTTCCGGAGACATTGTATGGGAACAAACTGGATATCTCAATTCATCAGTTTACAAGAAAGTACTGCAAAACTTACCAGAAAGTTTAAATGGAATCAATTCAAAATTATTAAGCTTAAATGATGAATTTCAAGATGATGAATATTTTTCAATTGCAGAAGAATATTTGAAGTTGGCATTAGAAAATGATGGAGAATTTAAAAATGGATTTTTGTCGCTTAGTGATAAATATTTCAGAGAGATAACAAAAAATAGTGAAAATAATAAAAACATAGCTTTAGCTGAAATGAAAATGCTGCTTAATGATGCATATTTGGGTAGATATAAAAGAGCAATAAGAAAAGTTGATAAAATGGAAGTTGAAAATAATGATGAATTAACTGATATGAAAAACTTTATAAAAGCTTATTGCTTCAAATGTGAAGGAGATGAAACATCATTTAAAGAGGCAAAGGCACAAATTAAATCAACAGAATATATATCGCGGTTAGAAAATAATTAATCAATTTTTATTAACCTCTTAAATGTAAAAAAGGGATTCCTAAATATAATTTCTAGAATCCCTTTTTTCTAATTAAAGAAACTATTGTCCAAAATCTTGATTAAAAATCCCTTTATTTTTTGGTATATCTATTTTAATAAACTGATGTTTAGTAGTCTGGTGACATGCGTTACAGGATTGCACTAAAAGTTTATAAGAATCAGTAAAGGCTTTCACATCTTTTTCATAAATGGATTTCTCTACTTTCTCAAAAGATGGATTTGTCATAGTCCCTACGAGTTTAGAAATATCATATCCTTCATCTACTACTTTGGCTTCTTCAATTTCTTCAATAGTCTCTTCAATTTCATGCGCATAAAATTCGGATAATTCCCAATTCTCATTTTCACCTGCTAAATATAATTTATGACTGAAAGTTTGTAAATAGCCCATTGCTTTTGCTAATTCATAATGTTCATCTTCCTCATCTTCTAGCTTATTACCTTGCGCATTCCCATTAGGATTTTCTTTTATATTGCTATTGAGCTCAGCAATACTGATATAATTCATAATTGCTATTACTATTGCTATAATTGCTAATCCACCACTTAATAAGTTTTTATTCATTTTGATTTCAGTTTTAACGTAAATGATTTTCCAAATTTAGAATTGTTTTAAATAAGAGTAAAGATTTTAAGCCAGAATTAAAGTATCACTTAATAAAACAATACATAATGTTTAATATTTTAACTTAATTATTAAACACTTCGAACTCTTCCGTGTTATTGCCGTATATTTGACCTTCAGTAAATAAATATTAATGAAAGTAGCAGTTTTCAGGAAAGAACATTTTAATGCCGCCCACAGGTTAAATAATCCAAGCTGGACGGAAGAAAAGAACCAAAAGGTTTTCGGAAAATGTAACAATCCAAATTTTCATGGACATAATTACGAGCTAATCGTTAAAGTAACAGGAGAAGTTGATCCTGAGACGGGATATGTTATGGATATGAAAGTGTTGAGTGATTTGATTAAGGACAGGGTATTGGACAGATTTGACCATAAAAATCTAAATCTGGATACTTCAGAATTTTCTGAACTTAATCCTACTGCTGAAAACATTGCAGTCGTAATTTTTAATTTATTGAGGGAAAAAATTGACCCCAATAAAGAATTAAAAATTAAATTGTACGAAACGGAAAGAAATTATGTTGAATACCCCGCAGAATAATAAAGATTTGGAAAACATTAATGAATTTGATGATTTAGGCGATGACCACGTAGCCTCAAATTTTGAGACTCCCCTCAGAGCGGATGCTTTTGAGATGGATGATGATTTGAAGATGGAAATGATTGCCAAGCATTTCAAGGAAATCATGCACATTTTAGGAATGGATTTAAGCGATGATAGCTTAAAAGGAACACCTAATAGAGTAGCTAAAATGTATGTTAAAGAAGTTTTCAGTGGTTTGAATCCTAAAAACAAACCACAACCTAAACTCTTTGAAAATAAATATAAATACAGTCAAATGTTAGTAGAAAAAGATATAACATTCTACTCTCATTGCGAACATCATTTTGTTCCTATTTATGGAAAAGCTCATGTTGCCTACATTTCAAGCGGAAAAGTAATTGGGCTTTCAAAAATCAATAGAATAGTTCAATATTTCTCTAAAAGACCTCAAGTACAGGAGAGATTGACAGTTCAAATTGCAGAAGAATTAAGAAAAGTGATGGAAACGGATGATGTAGCTGTGGTAATGGATGCTAATCACATGTGCGTATCTTCCAGAGGTGTTGGAGATACCAATAGCCGTACAGGCACTTCATATTTCGGAGGAAAATTCAATGATGAAGCAACAAGAAGAGAATTTTTAGATTATATTAACTCTCCTAATAATAGTTAATTTACTTAATCAGTTCATTTATATATAGCCAATTTCAAACTTTGAAATTGGCTTTTTTTTTCAATACTCAATAGATCTTCCACTCCCCATTAATCCTATTTACAAATCATATCTACATTATATTAAGTATTGTTCTATTCATTTGTTAAAAAATAATAAAACAATACACTTTGTTTAATGTTAATATATATAATATTAAACATAAGCTAAAATGTCATTTAAAGATAAAAACATATTAATTGTTGGAGCAAGCTCAGGAATAGGTCTGAGTTTGGCTAAAAAATTACAGAATCAAGGTGCTAATCTAATTTTAGCTTCTAGAAACAAACCCGATTTATCAGGTGATTTCCAATATATAAAATTGGATGTACTAGATATGAATGATGAATTGAAAGAACTTCCTGATACCCTTCATGGCTTAGCATATTGCCCGGGTAGCATTAATCTCAAACCATTTCAAAGCATTAAAGAGAATGATTATATTAATGATTTTAGATTAAATACAGTAGGTGCTGCAATGGTGATTCAACAATCACTAAAGGCATTGAAGAATGCTAAAGGTGCAAGTATTGTTTTATTTAGCACTGTAGCTGCTAATACAGGTTTGTCTTTCCACGCCTCAATAGCTTCAGCAAAGGGAGCTTTGCAAGGTTTTGGTTTAAGCTTAGCAGCGGAATTAGCCCCCAAGCAAATAAGAGTAAATATGGTTGCCCCAAGCTTAACAGATACTCCATTAGCAAAAAATCTACTATCAAATGATGAAAAGAAAGAAGCATCTAATAAACGACATCCTATAGGAAGATTTGGTAAACCAGAGGACATTTCAAATGCTGCTATTTTCCTATTAGATAGTGAAAACAGTTGGATTACAGGGCAAATTTTAGGAGTGGATGGTGGAATGGAAAGAATTAGAAATATTTAAGATATTGTCAAACATTTGGTCTGTGCGAATGTTACAATTTAAATTTTTATAAAACATATATTTTTTAAACCATTATTATTAAGATTATGAGCAACGAAGCAGAAACTATGAAAGACAATTTGGTTTCCCACCACGAAGGAACGCATGCAAAAATATCATTTGTAGAAGGTAAACCTATTGCAATTGTAGAAGCAAAAAGTACCTATATTCCAATTGAAGAATTCAAAAAGACTTTTGAAGAAATTGGCAAACTTGTAGATTCAAAAAAGATTTCAAAATTAATATTTGATAAAAGAAAATTAACTGTTTTCCATCAACCATCAATGGAGTGGTATTTTACAGAATGGAAAGAGAAAATGTGGCACAAAGGCTTAAAAACACATAGAAAAATATTGCCTGACAATAAAGTTTTTCAGCAAAGTGTTAAAATTGGAAGAGAAAAAATCAAGGAA
>QNXU01000274.1 GCA_003973485.1 Bacteroidota bacterium
TTTGATACAATAATTTTTAAAGAACTTTTAGGGAATGAATTTAAAAAAAATCCAAATGCTGAAATGGATATTGATAAATTTTCATTGGGATTAATCTTAAATAAAATCCTAACAAAATTGAATAGTTCCCTTAATTAAGAGAGACTCTTATTTAAATTTATAAGCATAAACTTAAATAGTGAGCATCCTTATTTAAGAAAATTGCATTTTTCTTAAATAAGGATTATGTTTGTTTAAAATTCACATGAAAAATTTTAAGTCAGGTATATTTTTAAATCAAGGCACCTTTAAGAGTTTCCGACCAGAAAAGTTATTTAGAAATTGGACTTTAGAAGATATAGATATCATTAGTTTGTTAAGCAAGGCTGACAGGCAACTTGGCAGATTAGATATGTATTCTGAATATGTACCTAATATTGATCTTTTCATAAGTATGCATGTTTTAAAGGAAGCAACTCAATCTAGTAAAATTGAGGGCACAAAAACTAATATGGAAGATGCCTTACTCGAAAAGTCCGATATTGCTGAAGAAAAAAGAGATGACTGGGAAGAAGTACAAAATTATATTGAAGCATTAAACTCTGCAATAAGAAAATTAGATGAGCTTCCTTTTTCATCAAGACTTATTAAGCAAACACATAAAATATTACTTCAAGGAGTAAGAGGTAAACATAAAATTCCTGGAGACTTTAGAACCAGTCAAAATTGGATTGGTGGAGCTTCCATAAATGACGCCATTTTCATTCCTCCAAATTATAATGATATATCCGAACTTATGGCTGACTTAGAAAAATTTGCTCATGATGAAAAAATTAAATTACCAGATCTAATAAAAATTGCATTGATTCATTACCAGTTTGAAACTATTCATCCATTTTTAGACGGAAATGGAAGAGTTGGCCGATTACTAATTACTCTTTATTTAGTTGAAAAGGGGATACTTAAAAAACCTGTTTTATATTTATCAGATTTTTTCGAACGGAATAGAGAACTCTATTATTCTAATTTGATGAAAGTTAGATTGAATAATGATATCAATCAATGGATAAAGTTTTTTTTAGTGGGAGTAATTGAAACTGCTAAAAGCAGTATTGAAACTTTTGATAAAATACTAAAATTGCAGAAAGAAGTTGATGATAAATTACAGAAGTTAGGCAGCAGAACAAATAATGCAAGAAATGTGATGTCATATTTATACCAAAAACCTTTAATTGATGCTAGTAAAGTAAAAAAAATAGTTGGTATTTCGATGCCCTCAGCCTATACACTAATTTCAGAATTGGAAAAATTAGAAATTATTAACGAAATGACAGGTGGACAAAGAGGTAAACAATATTGGTTTACGGATTACATTGATATTTTTAAGTAATACTAATAAACAAACTCCCCATGCTCACTTTTAACGGTCACTTGCTTTTGTTCTGAAGCTTCAACTCTACCTATAATTTGAGCATCAATGTTAAAAGATTTTGAGATATCAATGACGGCTTGTGCATCCGCTTCATCAACATAAAGCTCCATTCTATGCCCCATATTGAAAACTTTATACATCTCTTTCCAATCAGTGCCAGATTCTTCTTGTATCATCTTGAAAAGTGGAGGAGTTGGAAACAAATTATCTTTGATAATATGTAGATTTTCTACAAAATGAAGCACTTTGGTTTGAGCACCGCCACTGCAATGCACCATTCCAGCTATTTTACCGGCTAATTCTTCCAATACTTTTTTAATAACTGGGGCATAGGTTCTTGTAGGCGATAAAACCAGTTTGCCAGCATCTAACTCAACCTTATTTACTTGGTCGGTTAGTTTTTTAGAGCCTGTATAGATTAAATTATCAGGAACAGACGGGTCAAAACTTTCTGGATATTTGGCCATCAATTCCTTACTGAATACATCATGACGGGCGGAGGTTAAACCATTACTGCCCATTCCGCCATTGTATTCATTTTCATAAGTAGCTTGTCCGTAAGAAGCCAAGCCCACTACCACATGTCCAGCTTTTATATTGTCATTAGAAATTACCTCTGATCTCTTCATTCGAGCGGTAACGGTGCTATCTACAATTATAGTCCTCACTAAATCCCCAACATCTGCCGTTTCGCCTCCTGTACTGATGATATTTACACCATTATCTCGCAGCATCTGTAGTACTTCCTCTGTCCCATTAATGATGGCAGAAATCACCTCACCAGGAATTAGGTTTTTGTTTCTACCAATAGTAGAGGAAAGTAAAATTTTATCGGTACAACCGACACAAAGCAAATCATCGATATTCATGATGATAGCATCTTGAGCAATGCCTTTCCATACCGAAATATCCCCAGTTTCTTTCCAATACATATAAGCCAAGGAAGATTTTGTTCCAGCACCATCTGCATGCATGATGGTGCAATATTCCTCATCTCCAGTTAAGTGATCAGGCACAATCTTGCAGAAAGCCTGAGGGAAAAGTCCTTTATCAAGGTTTTTGATGGCATTGTGAACATCTTCTTTGGAGGCAGAAACCCCACGTTGGTTGTATCTATCGGACATGGTGCTAAATTTTATACAAAATTAAGGGGATTGAGGAAAGGAAACTAATTTTTGGTCATAAGAATATGTCTCATCACTTTTTGGCTTAGTCTGCACAATTTTGAAAGGAGGAAAAGCAGCGCTAATGCCAAGCCTTTTTCACACTCATAATTATTGATAAATATTTAGCTCATTAAGTGAGATAATAAAATATCACTGTATATTTGAGAAATAGAAAACATTCTGAAATGAATCGGATTAAAGAAGTTTTAGATGAAAAAGGTATAAAGCAAACTTGGCTAGCTGAAAAACTAGGAAAGAGTTACAATATGGTAAACTCCTATGTTCAAAACAGAAGGCAACCAAGTATTGAAGACTTATATAAGATTGGAGAAATTTTAAATATTGAAGCTAAAGATTTGCTTGTAGCGTCTTTAGAAAAAAAGAACTAAATATATGCTAGCAACTTACAAGTTAGACAGAGAATTTTTATCACTACTAGAAGAACCTCAATTAAGGCTATTTGAAAGTGAATTTAAAATAAAGAAAGATGAGTTTCTCGGAATTAAATTTGACAAGCGTGGTTACACAGTCAATGATAAAATTGAGCAGATAATCGATAGTAAAATTCAAACTATTGGATTCTTTTCTGGTGCTGGTGGTTTAGACGTTGGTTCCCAATTGGCAGGTAGTAAAGTAATTTCAAGTTTAGACTTTGATAGAGACAGTGTTGCAACAATGAAGAGAAACAAATACTTTTCACACTCAACACATTTTCACAAAGACATCAAAGAAATGAGTGCTTTAGATTATTCTAAAATAATTAAAGAGAATAATCCTGAGAAACTAATTCTAGTAGGAGGTCCACCTTGTCAACCTTTTTCCAAAGCTGGCTATTGGGTTACTCATAAAAACAGACTAGGAAGCGAAGACCCAAGAAATATGATTGGTAATTATTTACGAATGATTGATGAATTGAGTCCAGACGGTTTTATTCTTGAAAATGTTGAAAGTTTACTCCATCCTAAAAACAAACAAGCTGTTCAAGATTTAGAAGAAGCGATAGAAAAGTTAGGTTACAAATACATTATTTACAGAGCCAACGCTCTTGATTTTGGTGTACCTCAAAAAAGAAAACGAGTATTTTTTATCGCTTCAAAAAATGGCATCATTGGTGAACCAACTAAAACACACGGTTCAGAGAAAGAATTACTTTTAAATAAAGACTTGAAACCTTATGAACGAGTAATTGATTGGATTGGAAAGTTTGATGATGATAAATATTTTGAGCCTGAAGAAAGTACAGCAGGTAAAACTTATGATGAAGAACTAAAACAAATTCCACCTGGTAAAAATTACTTTGCATTAACCGAAAGAGACGGACATCCAAATCCTAAATTTGAAGCGAATAAAAGATTTTGGAGTTTT
>QNXU01000276.1 GCA_003973485.1 Bacteroidota bacterium
ATTATGTTAGAAGGTCACACTGATGCAATTGGAGGAGAAGATATCAATATTGATTTATCATGTAGCCGTGCCAACAATGTTAAAGATGCCTTAATTTCAAGAGGAATTAATAAATATAGAATTGAAATCAGTTGTGAAGGAAAAGAAAGACCTATAGCTACAAATGACGATGAATTTGAAGGCAGAGAACTTAACAGAAGAGTGGAATTCTACCTATTTTGATTCACTTCATCTCTAAGTTTTTTAGGTAACTTAGAAACTACTAAATCATAACTGTGATTTACCCAGTGGAAAATCTCCTGATCAGATAAGCTTCCATCAAACTCAATTGTATTCCAATGCTTTTTATTCATGTGATAACCAGGTTTTACTGATTCATATTTCTCACGTAATTTAACGGCCTCTTCAGGATTACACTTTAAATTCACGCTTTCAAATAAATCCACATCAACTAAAGCATACATTTTACCCATAACTTTAAAAACCAATGTATTTTCATCGAAGGGGAACTCCTCTGTAACCCCATATTTTCGGATACAGTAATCTCTAAATTCTTCGATATTCATTAAGTGAAAATTAAAAGTTCACGAATGAAATATTAAGATCGTATAATTGCTCTTGTTACCATCACTATAACTGCAATTAAAAACATCACGATAGAGATTTTATTGATTCCATGCATCATCTTTAGATTGAAATTACTAGGAGCATTAGGGTCTTTTTTTCCAAATAATCTTTTAAAGTAGGTAAGCACAGCTCCCAATTGAAAATAAGCTGACCAGTGATTAGAAGTACTATTCTCTTGGTTTGAATTTGATTCTTTTGACATAACTTCTTTTAATTTCTAAACTAACAACATTAAGCCTCTTGTGGTTCTAACCATTTACCATCTTGGCGGATAATTTCTATTAATTCATCTACAGCTTTTTCAGAAGGCACTCCCCTTTTCATTACCTCTTGGCCTTTATACAAAGTGATTTTTCCTTTTCCTGAGCCTACATAGCCGTAATCAGCATCTGCCATTTCCCCAGGACCATTAACGATACAGCCCATAATGCCAATTTTCACTCCTTTCAAATGATTCGTTCTATTTCTAATCATAGCAGTGGTTTCTTGCAAATCAAATAAAGTTCTACCGCAAGAAGGACAAGAAATATATTCTGTTTTAGAAATCCTAGTCCTGCTGGCTTGTAATATATTAAATGCCGTTTCATTGATGGCTTTATCTCCTCCACAGTTTTCAGCAGCTAAAAACACACCATCGCCAAAACCATCAATTAACAAACCACCCATATCGGTAGCTGAGTATAATTGAAGTTTTTCTATTGACAAATTTTGATAAGCTCTACCAATTACCACAGGGACATCACAAGCTTTTTGCATCAATTCCATAAACAATCTTCTTTGCTCGGCCATGCCATGTTTATTGTAAGTATCAATTAACAATACAGCAGTTGGATCATCTTTTACTTTTGAAATAAATTCATCCGATAAATCTGATAAAATTGCATATATGAAGTTTAATTTAGGATGCATTTCCACACCTGAAAAATAGTCTTTTGGATTAATAAAGGGATATCTCCTTTCTTTATCCTTTTCCTGCAACCATGTTTTGTGGGAATGTACAATTCCTAAAGTGCCTGGAATTTCAAAATCTACGGTTTTATCATTAGTGAAGATGTAGTCACAAGCAAAGTCGGAGATTGACCATTTATCCAAAGGAACTGAATAATTATAGCCAATACCAAAAAATGAAGCAGGTGTAATGTTCTGCTTCATTGAAAAATCAGCCATCACAATGGGCACTTCTTTCCCTCCAATATTAGTTACTTGTCGGCTTTTTCTTTTTTCATATTCATAAGGATTGAACAGACAATTATCTATAAATGGAATTTCATCATGATCTGCTCTATCAATATATCGATCTGCTAAAACTTTAGCGACTGGGATTTCTTCCTCAGGTTCTTCTGTTAACGAAACTCTAATCGTATCTCCTAAGCCATCTTCAAGCAGTGTTCCTATCCCTACTGAACTTTTAATTCTTCCATCTTCAGCCTCACCTGCTTCCGTTACACCTAAATGCAATGGGTAAGGTTTTAAACCCTCTTCATCAAGCTTTTGTACTAACAAACGATAAGCCTGCACCATCACTTGCGGATTACTTGATTTCATGGAAACCACTATGTCATAGAATTCCATTTCCTCACAGATTCTGATAAATTCCAATGCAGACTCCACCATGCCAAATGGCGTATCACCATAGCGGCTCATAATACGATCAGAAAGAGACCCATGATTAGTTCCTATGCGAATTGCAGTACCATACTCTTTACAGATTTTAACTAATGGCTTAAATCGTTTTTTTATTCGATCGAGTTCTGCCTTATAGCTATCGTCTGTATACTCTATATTTTCAAACTTCTTTTTATCGGCATAATTTCCAGGATTCACCCTAACCTTTTCTACTATTTTTGCCGCTAACTCTGCTGCATTAGGCGTGAAATGGATATCAGCTACTAAAGGGGTGTTATATCCTCTTTTCTTTAAGCCTTCTTTGATAGCTCTAAGATTTTCAGCTTCTTTTATGGAAGGTGCAGTAATTCTTACTAGTTGACAGCCTGCCTCAATCATTCTAATAGACTGTTCAATGGAACCTTCTGTATCCATTGTATCGACTGTTGTCATAGATTGCAGTACAATAGGGTTATCCCCTCCTATTGTTACATCACCAATCTTCACTGGAATCGTTTTTCTACGCTTATAAGCGACTAAACTATTACAATACTGCTGAAAATTTTTAGTTGAGATTTCCATATTTTTATTCCTTCCGGCAATTTAACTACAAAGTAAACAAATTGTTAGTATAACAACTATTGTTAATTGTTTAAATTGTTGAGAAAGCAAATAAGTGGTAGATGAATTGAAATGTAATATTATGTCACACCCACCCTATCCTCTCATAAACTTCATACACCTTTAAACCCAGATAAGCATCCGTAGCAGCATAATCTATTTGCGCCTGAGTAAGCTCTGATTTTTCCCAGTTAGAGGTTTGCTGAGCTTTGGAAATTCTTTTATTTAAAAATATAGCAGTCAGGTTTTTAGCTCCGCTTTGCACCAGGCCATTTTCTCTGGCTATGGAGCCAATATCTTCGAAACCTTCTGGTCTGAATCTTCTTAATTTTTGTAAATCTTTCAAGTCATCATGGATGGCTGCCCCTGTTTTAATAATGGATGGATCTTCAAATATTCTCACTAATTCACCATGAAAACCACAGAGTAGATTTCGAATCAGAAAAACTTCATCTTCTGTAGCCAATTGAATTAGGGAAACAGGATTATAGTGCCCTTTTTTAAAAACAGGTTTAGCCTCAGTATCAAAACCCAATTTTTCAGCCCTCCATAGCTTAGGGATCACTTCTTCCCAGTCTTCATCTTTCTCCACCAATGTGATTTCCCCTTCAAACTTCCAAAGTGGTAACTCATTGATTTCTTCTTTTGAAATCTCCTTTACAAAATTCATTTATCAGTAAATCTTCTTATTTTAATATTAAGATATGCGAATAATATGGTCATGAATGGACTTATGATATTAAAAAATGCATAAGGTGCATAAGTCCAAGTAGATACTCCTAATACTGAAGATTGTGTAGCACCACAAGTATTCCAAGGAATCAGCACACTGGTTACCGTACCTGAATCTTCTAAAGTTCTACTCAATACTTCGGGTTTTAACCCTCTATCTTTATATGTTTCCGCAAACATTCTACCTGGAACTACAATAGCCAAATACTGATCTGAGGCCGTTACATTAAAAAATACACAAGTACCAGCCGTAGAAGCCACCAGAGAACCCGTTGAGTTTGCTAGTTTCATAATTGAAGCTGTAATTACTCTCAACATATTAGTTGACTCCATCACACCTCCAAAAACCATTGCAC
>QNXU01000362.1 GCA_003973485.1 Bacteroidota bacterium
ATATGTTCAAAACGTATTTTATATTATAAAAAGTTTATCAGTTGTGATATAATTTATCCTAATTGAAACAAAGATTATTATTATTTCTAACTTAGTAACCATTGATATAAAATTTATATACTAAAATTTAGAAATTTTCTAATTTTCTAAAAATTCTAATTATGAAAATACTAAAAGCATTAATACTAACACTTCTAATTTCAAGCACTGGCTTTGCTCAAATTCAAAAACCTCAAGACTTTTTATCTAGTGAATTTCATAAAGAAAGAAGAGAAATTTTACGAAATAAAATGCCAGAAAATTCTGTTGCCGTTTTCTTTTCAAATCCAATAAGAAACAGAGCTAATGATGTTAATTATAAGTATCATCAAGACCCTAATTTTTATTATTTGACTGGACACCGACAGCCACATGCCTTATTGATGATTTTTTCCGAAGAGCAAAATATCAATGGAAAGAGTTTTAATGAAATTGTATTTGTAAGAGGAAGAAATGCATTGGCTGAACTTTATGATGGCGGAAGAATAAGTACAGCAGAAGCAGTTAAAGAATTAAAGATAGAGATGGCATTTGAAACGCCTGAATTCAAAAATTTCCCTATTGATTTCTCAAAATTCAATCAGGTTTTATTCCATGACTTTGAAGATGATGTAAGAGAAACCCAAGAAGAAGGAGATTTATATGATTTGATTTCACAATTTAAACAAAAGACGAATTATCCTGATAAAAGTAATTTGGATATAACACCCGAACCTCAGGAAAATAATTTAAACACCACCTTGCTAGATGAATTGTTACGCCCAATGAGAGGAATAAAAACGGAAGAAGAACTTGATTTACTAAGAAAAGCAGTGAAAATTTCAGCTCTTGGCCAATCGGAAGTAATGCGAGCAATGGAACCTGGTATGTCTGAGCTAGAAGTGCAAGGCATGCATGAATTTATCTACAAAAAATATAAAGCAGAATATGAAGGATATCCGAGCATTGTAGGCGCTGGTCACAATGGTTGCGTCTTACATTATATAGATAATTACAAGCCAGAAATTGAAGATGGAGAATTAATTTTGATGGATTTGGGAGCTGAATACCACGGATATACGGCAGATGTAACCAGAACTATCCCTGTAAACGGGAAATTCTCCAAAGAGCAAAAGGCTATTTATGATTTAGTTTATCAGGCTCAAGAAGCTGCCATGTCCATAGCTAAAGCAGGTGTTCCTTTTTCTGATTTGTTGGATACCACACAAGCAGTTATTAATAAAGGATTATTGGAATTGGGTATAATAGAAAGTCTTAATGAAGCAGATATTATAGACCCCGCAACTGGCAGACACCGCTATTATCCGCATGGATGTTGCCATCACATTGGCTTGGATGTACACGATTTAGGTGAATATGGAACTTTGGAAGAAAATATGGTGATCACTATTGAACCGGGAATTTATATTCCAGAAGGCAGCCCTTGTGATGAAAAATGGTGGGACATTCCAGTAAGGATAGAAGATGATTATTTGATTAAAAAAGACGGAATTGAATTACTTTCTGATGATGCCCCTAGAAAAAGTAATGAGATTGAGGAATTAATGAAGGAAAAAAGCGCTTTTGGCCAGTTTAATTTGCCAGAGCTTGAAGAAAAATGAAATTCTTTTTAGGCATTTGCTTTCATAACTGAGCAATTGCCTAATATTTTTATTAAGCACTTAGCAAGTTAAATTTAAAACTGTATTGAAAATAATTATTACAAGTTTAAATTGACTTATTTAAACAATATAAATATATTGTGTTCATAAATGAAACCTAAAAATTAAACAATACATTAAAGTTAAGTGTACCAACATTTAATTGAAATGACTCGAACATTACCACTTTTCCCATTAAACTTAGTGGCGTTCCCTTATCAAAATCTTAATTTACACATATTTGAGCCACGCTATAAAGAGCTTATATCAGATTGTATTGAAGAAAATAGCACTTTTGCAATCCCGTCTTATGTAAAAAACAGAGTAGAATATGGTACCGAAATGGAAATTCGGGAAGTAACAAAAAAATATGAAGATGGGAAATATGATATTAAAACTAGGGGGAAAAGAATTGTTAAAGTCCTAGATATGGAAAACCCCTATCAAAATAAAAAGTATGCAATTGGTGCCATAGAAGAAATTCCTAATAAAAATAACGGTGATGTTTTATTGAAGGAAGAAATCTTTGAAGCTGTTCAGGAAATGTACGATTTGGTTGAGGTCGATAATCGAAAGCTGTCCATGGATTTTCAAGTATTTGATATCGCTCATCAAATTGGACTTTCAACTGAAGCAGAGTATGAACTCATTCAATTAACAGAAGAAAGACAAAGACAAAGATATGTATTAGATCATTTGAAAGTCATTTTACCGAAATTGAGAGATATTCAAAGATCTAAAGAATTAATTCAAATGAATGGTCATTTTAGGAAATATAATCCTCCTCAAGAGTTTTAAGCAAGTCCTCTTTTTGCTTAAGACTCTTATTTTTTGATTATTCGATGAAAATAATTTTCATTATTGATTGAAAGTTTCAAAACGTAAATTCCATTTTCTACACCATCAAGTACCAATACATTATTGTTTTTCAATTGCCCTTCAAGCAAAACCTCGCCTTCTAAATCTATAATTTGATAGAGGAAAACTTCTCCATTTATTGACTCAATTTTAAGTTCCGATCTAACTGGATTGGGATAGATCAAAAATTTTTTCTCCTTAAAGACCTGGTTTAAAGTGATAATTTCTTCAATGCCTTTCAATTTGACCTTTTGTTCTTGTCCTCCAGAAATATGAACTATCTCACCTGAGATTTCTCCACCCCTTGCAGCAATAGGTAAGAAGCGAACAAAAATTTCTATCTCAGGAATATCACCCTTTTCATTTATAGGCAACTCTAATTCGTTGTTGTAATTTGAGTTTTCTAATAAACTAATCTCAAAATTTTCGCTAATCGAGATACTCAGATTTTCTGATAAATTTTCAGCTTTTAAATTATAGCTCTTTACCTCAGAATATTCATCCAATAAAACATTTCCAAAATTCAATCCTTCAGAAGGAGCATCTACAATTAAAACAGTATCTCTGGGGATTATCTCCAAATCATGCTCAAATTCAGGATATATTATAAATGAATTATTCCGTCTGCCGATAAAGCCTGTCAAATTCACCTTACCAAATGGAATATCTTTCCCAACTAAAGGATGAGCCTCTCCATTTAATCTAAAAATCAACGAATCAGCAATACTACCTATCAAAAAATAATCTCCTACTGTAAATTGACCTTCTGAAGTAAACTCTAAATTTTCAATTCTCACTCTTTGTGATTGGACATCAGCATTAATTGCATCAATATTCATTATCTGAGGTTCCACCACAATGGAATCAGAAGATAAAAAATGGATTTCAGTTTCTGGAAGAATGCCTAAACAGCTATTATCCCAAGTTAAAATTCCTTCAACTTCCACACTATCTCCAAAAGTAAGGCTACCTGAATTTAGTCCTTGAATTGCTATTCCAGCAGTTTTATCCTGAATTATTCGCTTATTTTCAAAGTGATTATTTCCGCCAATGACAACCCCTTGAACCTTTACTCTCTCCCCTATTGATCTTTCTCTTGCCACCGCAATTGAAGTTAAACTCAAAGTTCCTTCTTGTCCACTGATTGGCAAATAAATTGTGTCGGCATCATAGCTTAGATGCAGGATATTTCCTTGATAGAACCTACCCTCCTCTTCATAGGGGGAGAATTGGACATAAATTTCAGTTCTGTTTACAGTACCATTTTCTAAAATCAAGGTATCGGTGGCATTACTAAAATCAGAATTTAATGATAACTTAAAACCTTCTGGTGCTATCACCAAAATAGAATCTTTTAAATATTCAGCTTCGAGTTGATAAGATCGAA
>QNXU01000238.1 GCA_003973485.1 Bacteroidota bacterium
GGAATGGTTGTACCAGCACTGATTTTTGTAAGTTTTAATTCCGGTACTGAAAATATAAACGGCTGGGGAATTCCAATGGCCACTGACATTGCTTATTCTTTGGGCATCATTGGCCTGTTGGGTAAACAAGTGCCTGCTCAGCTTAAAATCTTTTTGGTGGCCCTGGCAATTGCTGATGATTTAGGAGCCATTCTTGTGATTGCGTTGTTTTATAGCAACGAGCTGAGTGGGTTGTACTTAGGTTCAGCAGCCAGCATTTTTATTCTTTTGATGTTATGTAACCGTTTTGGAGTGAAAAACCTCTTGTGGTACATATTGGGAGGAGTAGCTTTATGGTATTGCTTTCTAAATTCTGGGGTTCACCCTACCATAGCTGGGGTACTTTTTGCCATTACCATTCCTGTAAAACCTAAACTCGATAGTAAATTATTGAAAGAACGCACCGTCAGGAATGTGGCTGAATTGGAGAAAACAGATATTGATACACGAGACCCCATGCAGGATATTCGTCAAAGAAAAATACTAAAGGCCATCAAAAAGGATACTGAAAACTCAAGACCGCCTTTGCTTAAACTGGAGAATGCACTGATTGATTTTAATGCCTTTTTCATTATTCCTATTTTCGCCATTGCCAATGCAGGCGTGAGACTGGATGTTAGCTTTTTGGAGGTCGTATCAGGTTCTCTGGGCCTAGGTGTATTATTGGGTCTAGCGGTAGGGAAAGTATTGGGAATCAGCCTCTTTTCCTTTATCGGAGAAAAGCTGGGGATAGCAGAATTGCATTTCTCATTAAGATGGCGGCACATCATTGGCATGGGCATGATAGCCGGTATCGGATTTACCATGTCGCTGTTCATCACAAATCTGGCATTTAGTGATCCTGAATTGGTCAAGGTATCTAAAATCAGTATCTTAATAGCATCTTTAATAGCTGCTTTAGTAGGTATTACAACATTATTATTTACAAAACCTAAAACCAAAATCGAATGATACATTTAAGAATATTTCTGCCGGTGTTTTTCCTCCTTTACTTTTTACTTACATTTTTAATGTACGCTTCCAAAAAGAAAGAAAAGCCACCTAAGCTTAAAACTGTTACCTTATTGAATAACCTGATATGGTTATTGGTAATAGTGCTAGTGACAGTTTTCTCGTTATACCCGGAATTTTACCATCAATACATTGTGCCATTTGAGGCATTGAAAAGTCATTGGTTGAGCTGGGCAGCCGTTGGTCTCATGTCACTAGCCTTCCTGATCGTTTTCTCAGCTAAAAATCAACAAAGATTGAATAGAAGAAGTGAAACAAAAGGCTGGTTACTACTCTCAACCGGCATTTATGCTAAATCCAGAAATCCACTCCATCTGGGGCAACTAACCACACTGATTGGCTTTTTTCTTTGCATTCCCAGTATCTATTCAGGTGTACTGCTATTACTCGGTTTCTTGATTGTATTTGTCCGTGTTGGGCTGGAAGAAAAGGTACTGGAGCGTATTTTTGGAGAGGATTATTTTGCTTATGAGAAGGTAATAAGGAGGTGGATATGAGGACTGTGGAAAATTCAAAATTTCTTCCAAATTGGCCTCTTAATTTGAATTAATGAAAATCCTGATTATAGAAGACGAAACAGAACTGGCCAAAGACATTGTGAAATACCTAAGTAGTGAGCATTATCGCTGCGAAACTGCTGGTGATTATCATCAAGCCATGGAGAAAATTTATGCTTATGAATATGATTGTATCCTGCTTGATCTTATGCTGCCGGGAGGAGACGGACTTACTATTCTTGATGAGCTTAAAAAGCAGAATAAACAAGATGGTGTAATCATTATCTCAGCTAAAAACGCTATCGAAGATAAAGTAAAAGGGCTGAAACTTGGAGCAGATGATTATCTCGCCAAACCATTTCACCAAGCAGAATTAGCAGCAAGAATAGAATCATTGATTAGGCGAAAGCAATTTGACAGCAGTAATGTAATTATTCAAAATGAATTGACTATTGATATCAATGCAAAGACAGTGATGGTTGATGATCAGTCTCTTTCTCTAACAAAGAAAGAATACGACCTACTTCTCTTTTTCATAGGTAACAAGAATAGAGTCCTTTCAAAAGGAGCTTTAGCAGAACATCTCTCTGGAGATTTTGCAGATATGTTTGACAATCATAGCTTTGTCTATGCACATGTAAAAAACCTAAAAAGAAAACTTAAGGAAAGCGGATATGCAGACTATCTGAAAACTGTTTACGGTACAGGATATAAATGGGAAATATGACAAAATTACTCGACAGACCTCTAAATGCATTCGCAATTTATTCCTTACTGATCCTGATTATCAGTATTCCAGCTTACTTTTTTGTTGTTGATTTCATTTGGCTTGAAGAGCTTGATGAACAAAACTGGCTCACTCTGGAGCATACAAAACGCAGGCTCCAAAATCTGCAACTGAAAGCAGAGGAAATTGACAAATTAGATGAAATTTGGGGCTCACTTCAACCGGGTGCATCCATAACGCCCTGGGATTCCACCCTAGTTAGAAAAGACAGCATCTATGAAATCATGAGGCCAAATGAATTTGATTTAGAAAATGGAATGGATCGATTCAGGGGGCTTCAGTCTTTTGTATCCATAAATGGACACCCCTACCGCATCACCATCGAAACCAATGTGGAAGAAGCTGATGAAACGCTTTTTGCCATAGCTTTAGTTACTTTCTTTTTCTTCATTCTCCTTGATCTATCTAAATAAACGCATTGCCTTAAGCACCTGGAAGCCCTTTAAAAAGATCCTTCAGACACTTCAATCATTTGACCTTTCCAGGGATGAAAAGATTGAGCTTCCAGAAACTAACATTTACGAATTTGAAGAGCTTAACCATGTACTACGCACTTTAGTGAATAAAAACATATCCACTTACCAACAGCAAAAAGCATTCACTGAAAATGCATCGCATGAACTGCAAACACCTATTGCTTTACTCAAATCCAGGCTCGATTTACTCCTTCAGGAAAAAGAAGTCTCACCTCAAATCTCAGAATTGTTAGGAGGTATTGAAGCTCCACTTTCCCGCCTTTCAAGAATTAATAAAAACCTGCTCTTATTAGCTAAGGTTGAAAATCACCAATATCAAAGCCAAGAAAGAATTGATATTAAAACCAGTGTAGAAAATGCTTTATCACTCTTCGAAGACTATTTCATAGATAAAAGATTATCCATTAAAACTTCATTAGATGAAACAAAACACATTAATGCCAATGCTTTCCTTTTGGAAACTCTTATTCATAATTTATTGTCCAATGCTGTCAGGCATACCCCTTTTGGAGGTAATATTATTATTACCGTAAAGGATGATAATTTGCTGATCGCCAACAGTGGAGCCGAAGCTTTGAATTCCCAAAGACTGTTCAAGCGTTTCTCCACTGTCACCAAAGAGAGAATAGGGAGCGGATTAGGATTGGCCATTGTGAAGGAGGTTACCAACAAATATGGATGGTGTATTGTCTATCGCTTTCAGGATGATTTCCATTCTTTTTCTGTCAGCTTCTAAAAATTCCAAATTTCTTCTAATTTCTGAACCACATTTGGTAAAAATTTTAAGGTATGGATAAATTTAATAAAGTTGCCCAGATTACACTTCTTTTCTGGCTCATGAAAATCATCGCTACCACTTTGGGAGAAACATTTGGCGACTACATATCCATAACATTAAATTATGGATATGCCTTAAGCCTTCGTATCACTGCAATATCTTTCCTTGTGGTTTTGAGTATTCAGCTGGAATACCTACAAATTTTGTGACAAAAATAATTAGGCCGCATTGTTTAACTTTCCTCTTAATTTGATTTCCATTTCTAGGGGGGAAATGTACCCTAGAGCAGAATGTATTCTTTTAGTGTTGTACCAATTGATATAATCATGAATTG
>QNXU01000084.1 GCA_003973485.1 Bacteroidota bacterium
CTCAGGTGGAAGGATTTATAAGACAGGTAATTGGCTGGAGGGAATATATGCGAGGAATTTATTGGGCAAAAATGCCCGAATATGCTGAAAAGAATTTTTTTGAGCATAAAAGGAAACTACCTGATTTTTACTGGACAGGCAAAACCAAGATGAAATGTATGGAGAAATCCATTAAGCAGTCTTTGTCAGAAGCTTATGCTCATCATATTCAGCGATTAATGGTCACGGGAAATTTCGCACTATTAAATATGACCGATCCAGATGAAGTGGATAAGTGGTACTTAGGAATATACATAGATGCAATTGAATGGGTGGAAATCACGAATACACGCGGTATGAGTCAGTATGCTGATGGAGGAATTGTGGGGTCAAAACCTTATCTCGCCAGTGCGAATTATATGCATAAAATGAGTAATTACTGCTCAAATTGTTATTATGATCACAAAAAGAAAGTAGGAGAGAAGGCTTGTCCATTTAACAGCTTGTACTGGAATTTCTACAACACTCATCGTGATAAATTGGAGAAAAATCAACGTATTTCCATGATGTACAGAACATGGGATAAGAAAACCCAGCAAGAAAAAGAGGAGCTGTTGACACAAGCAGATTATTACCTTAATCATATAGATGATTTGTGAAGTGTTAAGTTATCGATCTAGCAGCCAGCAACTTAAAATTATTGAAATTCATCTTTTATATTACCTTTTTATTATTTTTATTAATTAATTGTTAACTTTATATAATGATAATTCGTTATTTGTTAACAATTAGTTAATATTGAAATCTGTCAAAAGACCATATCGAAACTATATCAATCTCATTTTTGGAGGTTTATTAATGCTTTTTCTAAGCATTAATAGCTCATCCATAGCTCAAAACTTCAATCCTAAGAATGAGGGGTTGTTGGATGATATTGCTTTTATATCATCGGTTGAAAATTTCGAAAACCATAATCAGTGGAATAGATTGGTAAAAAAACTCGATAGAAAATCAGATGCAGATTCGGAGTATTTTTTAGAGTATCTTTTCTACAAAACGCATCAGAAACTTTTAAAACAGTACAATAAAGGAACTACTTTCAACAAGCTGTTAGAGGATGGAGATTACGATTGTGTTTCAGCAAGCATTACATATTCTGTTTTGCTTAAGTATTTTGATATAGATTATAGCATAATTGAAACGGATTATCATGTTTTCATTATTGCTAAATTAAATGATAAAGAATACATCTTTGAAACTACAGATTCTCGAAATGGATTTATTTCAGAAGAGGAGAAAGTACAGGAATTTAAATCAGATTTTCTGCCCGCTATTAATTCTGCTCAATTAAACCAAAAAGAGTCGATAGGTTCTTCCGTTTATGGTCAGCCAAATTCTAAAACCATTTATAAAGAAATAAGCCTTAGACAATTAAGTGCTTTGCAATATTTTAATCAGGGATTAATAGCAATGTATAATAAGGACTATAAATTGGCATCCAGACGATTGCAACAAGCACTTAATCTTTATGATTCAGAGAGAATCAACATGTTTTTTCAGGTAGTAACACACTAATTCTGCTTTGTTTTTTTCTGTTTTAATGCTAAATCTGTAAGGTTTCATCTACAGCCTGCACAAGTTACTGACATATCTTCCTTGATAATTCAGCTTTTAATTTCTCAATTATAAAAATTTAACCTTAGCATAAAGTTATTGCTCATTTTATCTCATAAATTAGCAATTCAATATATAATATAAACATTAAGAAAAATGCAGAAGATTATTTCCCTTACAGTACTGCTTTCATTAACATTTACTACACTTTTAGCGCAAGATCAGACAATTGAAATCGAATCAAAAGAGACATTGACGTTAGCATTTGGATCTTGTAATCGCCAAAATCTTGAGCAACCATTATGGCAACCCATTATCGATCATAATCCTGATTTATTTATGTTTTTGGGTGATAATATTTACGGTGACACAGATGATATGGACGTATTGGAAGAAAAATATGAGCTTCAGAAAAACCAGCTTGATTATGAAAAATTAAGAAAGAAAATGCCAGTTATAGGGCTTTGGGATGATCATGATTATGGGAAAAATGATGCAGGGAAAGAATATAAATATAAAGAACAGAGTCAGCAATTGTTTTTAGACTTTTTTGATGTTCCACAAGATGATGAAAGAAGAAGCAGGGAAGGAACTTATTCTTCTTATGATTTGAAATGGAAATCTCATACTATCAGAGTGATATTGTTGGATGCAAGGTACCACAGAGATGATTTGGAGCGTATTAACAGAGTATATCAAAAGAATGAGGAAGGGACAATATTAGGAGAGGAGCAATGGAATTGGTTAGAAAATGAGCTTTCAAATGAAGAGGTTTCTTTTTATATTATAGCTAGCGGAATTCAATTTATTTCAGAAGATCATGATTATGAAAAATGGGCAAATTTCCCACAGGAAAGACAGAGGCTCTTTGATTTAATTGAAGAAAAGCAACCAAAGGGAACTTTGCTTTTAAGTGGAGATAGACATATTGCTGAAATTTCCAGTATGCAGTTAAAAGCTTTAAACTATCCTCTAATTGATGTTACATCTAGTGGATTGACCCATGTGTGGGAAAATGCCCCGCAAGAACCCAATCAACATAGGGTTGGAAAGCTGATTAACGAGCTGAATTACGGAATAGTAAAGATTGAAGAAACCGAAAATGGCTTAAGGGTGATTTCTGAAATTAGAGGGAAAGATCAGGAATTATTTCAAGTCTTGGGAATGGTTTATTGATTTTAATATAAAGTTGAAAAATTTCTTTTTCTTTAACTCACATCTAGACTCATTATAACTACGAATTTTCTCGGAAATTAGGAAATGAACAGCCCTTGGATATGACTAACCGCTAAGATGCCAAGTCGCAAAGAGAACTTATTCATTTGACTATTGGAGAGTATGAAATTGCATCTTTCTATATGGCATGTAAAGTAATTTATACCATTTCTTTGCGTAATGGTGCCTTAGCGGTTCAAAAACAGCTTTAGCTGAATGAACTTTGGTAGCATACTTGAAATGTTTAATACTTTTTTGTTCAAATATTTATACTAAAGCTGAAAGTTACATTGTGATATAATTTATCAATCGGTACTACTGGGCTTGGGTCATACATATTTTGATAAAGCAGTGTTAAACCTAAATATTGAGTCAGTTTGTAAGTAACTCTTGAGCTACTTCCAGCCCTCGGGACATCAAATAGACTTTGGATATCATCTTGATAGTATATACTCAAGTCTAAGAGAAATTTTTCAGCTAATCTTTGTTTAAAGCTAATGTAGCTACCCAATCTGACTAGTTCATTTGTGATGGGGTTAGCAGGATTTGGAATAGTTTCCGAATCTGGCACCCCTCTGTAATCCCATCTTTCATATTCATAAAATGGTCCTATTCCAGCAAATAGTCCAGTGTTTTTTTTATAAAGCACTCTCCATCTGAAGTTTGCTCCTAATGCATATTTTCTATCTAAGCCTCTGACTTCATTCCAATGGGCTTGGAAATAAGGTTCTAAAGCAAATGGTAAAGTATCTTGAATTCTTCTATATTCGATGTATAAATATCCACCACTTTCAAAAGTCTCATCACCAAATCGGGATAATTCCACTTTATTGGCAATAGTCATGGCATTTTTTTCAAAAAGAAGTGAGAAATCAGCAGTATTCTCAAATTTAATTAAGTCCTCCTTTAGGTTTTGAAATTGAAAACTAGGGACAATATTTCCTTTTACATGTTTTGTGGTATCCAGAATTACTGCAAAATTCTCATAATGCAGAATTTGAGCATGGATTGAATTTATAAAATTGAATACTAAAAGAAACAGAATCAGCTTTTTCACTACTATAAAAATTGATGTTTTACAATAAC
>QNXU01000333.1 GCA_003973485.1 Bacteroidota bacterium
ATTCTTTATGAATTGAATAAGCTGAGATCAAACCTATGATACCAAAAGCTATTGTGACATGTATGGGGGTAATAGCGGTGTTTTTTATTAAATTTGATATATATACGGCTGGACTTCTTCCATAATCTGAAAAGTCAAAAAAACTCTGTTGCTTATCTATCTTAGGCATTTACTATTTTTGTGGAGCTATTCAATTAATAAAGAATGGCAAGTGATTAAAATGTATTTAAATATTAATAATAAATTAAACTTACTAACTCCATTTATTAATTTTTTGTTTAAATAATTTAAGCCTTTAAAATTTAATTCAAATATTGAAATAGTAATAATTTAAAGGTTATATACTCGTGTTAAAGGCTATTAATTTAAAATATTACAAATATTAATTGGTGATTAAAGTTAAGCTAATTACTTTGGATTGTGCAGTTATTGAATTTTAGATATTATTGGCATAAAAGTGATTTCTTTGGAAAAGCATCATTGATATTTCGTTATGCTGCATATAGTTTTAATGCAATTTATCTTATCCTATTTCTAGATTATAATAATTTACCCATTGATTTTTGGCATTATTGCACTTTTCTGTTGGCTGTTTTTCTGCCTTATATAATATTTATTTATTACGTTAAGCATGATAATGACAAAGGGATAGGTATTAGACAAAATATGGTCGATTTCTTTGTAGTTGGCTGGTTTGTTGGACTCATACATTTGCTTTATATCCCCACATTTATTTTTGTGTTAGGTTTAGTGAGTAATTATGTGGCTTCAAGAGGTTTCCATAAGATTTATCGTGTATTGCTTATTCCTTTAGGTTATCTATTAACTTTACTGATATATGGATTTCAGTTAAATCAAGAACTTCCTGATTTAATGCTTCACTTAGCATTAGCTTATGCACTAGTGCATTTTATATCAATAGCTTATATTAGCTATGAATTTTCAAAAAATATCCAATTAATTAATCGTAAAGTAATTTTACAACAAAAAGAAATACTTACCCAATCAGAAGAGTTGCAATCATTAAATGAATCATTAAAAGCTTTAAATAATCACTTAGAAGATAAAGTGATGGAGCGAACGAAGGAATTGCAATTGAAAAATGAAAAATTGGCAGAATATACTTTTATTAATGGCCATCAATTAAGGGCACCAGTTGCTACCATGCTTGGATTATGTAATTTATTAGACTACACCAATGAGTTGAATGAGAAAGAAACGATAATCAGTAAGTTGAAAGAAGAGGTGAAAATTCTAGATGTCACTATTAAAGAAATAAGATTGAAACTGGAAACTGATCAAACAATAAACGATAAGGTGAAAGAGGTAGAAACTGAACATTCACAGTTCGAGAAATTACAACATAAAATTCAAGATGTTTAAATAGTTCAGTTTCTATAAATAAATTAACAAAATTGATAGATACTTCAATTTACTCAAAGAAGTATCTATTAATTCAATATTATATACTCATTTCTACTATTTCTTTAGCTAACTCAGACCCTATTTTCTGTCTTTCGCCTAATCCAGACCATTTTCTTTCACTAAACCTTTCGTATACCGTTTGAGCTGTGTCTTTATAGTCAGCTGTATAATCAGAAAGTTTTGTCTCAATGCCTAATGATTGGAAAAAGCTAACTGTCATCTCAATAGCTTTTTCAGCAATTTCAATTTCAGACTCACCATTTAGCCCCCAAACTCTTCTACCATATTGCACTAGCTTTTCTTTTTTATCATCAAATAACTTTCTATATAAATTTGGAGCAATGATAGCAAGAGTTCTGGCATGATCAATTCCATGTAATGCGGTTAATTCATGCGCAATCATGTGAGTTGCCCAATCAGTAGGTACTCCTAATCTTAAAATTCCATTTAAAGCCATAGTGGCAGACCACATAAAATTTGAAGCCGCTTTATAATCGGAAGGGTCTTCCATTACTTTTGGGCCAATTTCAATTAGTGTTTGTAGAATTCCTTCTGCAATCCTATCCTGCAATAATGCATCATGTTGATAAGTTAAATACTGCTCTAATGTGTGTGTGAACGCATCTACAACTCCATTAGCAATTTGACGCTTAGGCAATGATTTTATTACGGTCGGATCACAAATGGAAAATACTGGGAAATATTGTGGCCCACCGAAAGTTCTTTTTTCACGTGTAGAAGCTTTAGTGACTACAGCTCCTGAATTCATTTCTGAACCTGTTGCTGGAAGGGTTAAAACTGTTCCAAAAGGTAATACTTTTTCTTGCTTTCTGGATAATCCTTTGGCTACTAAATCCCATTCATCGCCCTCATAAAAAGTAGCTGCTGAAAGAAATTTACATCCGTCAATCACCGAGCCACCCCCAACAGCTAAAATGAAATCAATTTTTTCATCTCTAATAATTTTTACTGCTTTCATCAAAGTTTCAAAATGAGGGTTAGGTTCTATTCCTGAAAATTCTGTTACTTTAAAATCTTTGCTGGCTGCAATTACTTGATCGTATATACCATTATTCTTAATGCTTCCACCACCGTAAGCCAAAAGAATGTGGCTTCCTGCAGGGATGTTGTCCGCTATTTTTTTAATTTCACCTTCTCCAAATATGATTTTTGTAGGATTCTTAAATTCAAATGAGTTCATAATTAAAATTTGTTTCAAAAAACATAACGCCATAATAGTTTGAGAGTTTTTGAAAATTTTAACTAATTTGATCTTACTTATGATTTAACCCAAAGAACCAATTCACTATGCTTAAAAAAATTATCACCACTGGACTCGCTTTTATTGTTGTTTTAAATGTCTTTGGACAAGAGAATAAAAATAAGGGTAGAGTAGATGGTTTTGTTCCAAATGGATTTGTAGAAATGTATATGGAAGGAGAAAAGCAAACTCTATTATTTCCTGAGGATTTTAGGAAAGAACAACCTGAAATCGGAAGTGAATTTCCTTCATTTGCTTTTGTGGATATCAATGATGATTCTATTACTTCTGAAATGCTAGAAGGTAAAATTGCTTTGTTGAACTTTACTTTTGTAGGCTGTTCAGGATGTAAAATGGAACAATTTACTCTAGAAAAAATAACCGAAATGTATGCTGATAGAGATGATATTATATTTATTAATTTTATCAACAGTGCTCCTTGGCGAATAAAATGGTACTTAAATAAATTCGGTGAAAAGGGCTATATTTCAGTTCCAATTGACAAAGAAACCTATAAAGATTATTTCCATATTGTAACAGCCCCTACACACATGTTTTTAGTTGATGGGATTGTAAAGGAAAATATTTCAGCACCTTTATGGAGTGAAGATTCCTATAAGTTTATTACAAATTTTATTGATAAAATTGATCAATCCACACAGCCATGAACAATTCTTTGTATTTTATTTTACTCCTTTTTGCTGGTATTTCCTGCTCCGAACCAAATGTAAAAGATGAATTTGGCGATATTTATGACTCAATGGTAGAGCAAAAGCATCTCTATTATAATGTAAAACATACTGTCTATAATTCTGAAAACGAAACTCCTTTAGCTAATATATACGGTCTTGTAAAATTGAATAGGAATTCTGATAGCGGAATATCATCAGCTTATTTTGGTTTAGAGGCTCATTATTTGCCTAATTATTTAAATTCAATTTACCTGGAGGATAATTGTTTATTTAATATATCCAGTAATATTTTTGATTTGAATAGTGCAGACATAATTATGGATAGTTTACATAGCCCTATCCTTATAAATGCAGATCTATTGTATGAAATTGAAAAAGATTCACTCAATATTAAGCGTAAAGTAATTAATAACAATACCATTAAAATAACTTTTGATTTGAAGAAAAAAGCCAATCAATTAGTTTTATTTTGGGATAATGAAATAGGTAAAATCACTGAACTTGAATATA
>QNXU01000270.1 GCA_003973485.1 Bacteroidota bacterium
ATTACAGGAAATATCACTGTAGAAAGGTATTTTAGCACTGGTAGATTTTGGAGATACTTAGGCTCTCCAGTTACCAATGCAACAGTTGCAGATTGGCAAGAAGAATTTCCAATTACAGGAACTTTTGATGATCCATCTACGGGGACTTATGATGGATCTACATTAAATTCTTCTAATCCTTCTCTTTATTTATATAATGCTGGTATCAGTGCTTGGGAAGCCTACCCAACCTCAGGAACTGCATCATCTAATTCTATAGTAAATGGTAGAGGATACTCACCTTTTATTAGAAATAGTCAGTCAAATATTATAGGTGCTGTAACAGGTACATTACAACAACAAGCGGCCTCCTTGCCAGTTACTGATAATGGTGACCCATTAGAATCATGGAATTTAGTTGCAAATCCGTATGCTGCCCCAATTGATTGGGATGCAGCAGGATGGACTAAAACTAATGTTGCTAATGAAGTTCATGTTCCTAAAACAGATGGTAGTTTTGCTACTTATATTAATGGATCAGCAAGTAACGGTGGTTCTCGATATATTGCCTCTGGTCAAGCTTTTTGGGTTAGAACGGATGGAAGTTCACCAGAATTAACTACACAAGAATCAGTAAAAAGTGTAGCGCAGAATCCAACATATCTAAGGACTGAACCATTGGAGCTATTTAAAATAGAGATGGCTCATAATGATTTATCTGATGAAATAGTTTTTGTATTAAGAGATGAAGCCACATTTGGTTATGACGATGAATTTGATGCTAATAGAAGATTAAATACTAATGGCTTTGGTTATACATTATCAACTACTGGTGATGATGGAAGGGATTTAAAAATCAATAGTATACCAAAAGTGGTGAATTCAGGTTGTTCTATTTCAATTCCTGTCAACATGGAATCTGTAACTAAAACTGGCGAATTCACTCTAACTTTTAGTCAGCTTAATAATCTATTAACTTATTATTCAGTAGATTTTATTGATAATTATGAGAATGAAATAATTTCAGTTGATTCTGATTTTCAATATAGTTATGTAATTAATTCTGATTCTGAATCAAAAGCTAAATCGAGATTTAGTTTACTTCTTAATAATAAGGGGATTTCGGCATTAAGTAATTTAACAAGTCTTGAGACATGTGATAATTCAAATGTTACTTACACTATTGAGAATCTTAATCAAAACTATTCTTATTCAATTTATAAAGGGGATGTGAAATTATCGGAAGTTTCAAATCAATTACAAGCTTCAATTTCGATTGCAGACACCTTATTACAAGATGTCTTTAATTCGTTTGATGTTTATGGAATGGCAGGGACATGTGACTCTGTGAAGGTAGGAACTTTTTCTGTGGAAACTGTTGATAGTAATATTAATCTTGATGCAAATGTAATTGGAAGTACTGTATGTCCTGCAGCTACTTCTGGTAATTTTGAAATAAATACAGAAAATGGGGTAGATTACTTTATTTTAGCAGGGAATGATACAATTCAAACTATAAATGGTGACGGAACTATATTTGCTGGTACTATTGAATCTACTTTCTTGAATGTGGGTGAAAATACATTTGCAATTTATGCTGAAAAGAATGAATGTGCTTATGGTTCATTGAATCAGCCAATAGAAATTGTGGTTGATAGTTTTGAAATTAATAAAAATATCACTTTCAACTCTAATAATTCATGCTTGAAAACTCCAGCCGATGTAAGTTTTGTAAGTCAATCAGGTGTGGAGTATCAAATTTATAAAGGAGCAACATTAGTTAATAGCGTAATTGGTGATGGAGCGGAGCAAACGGTGGAAATTCCTGAAACTAATTTATCCTTAGGTTTAAATGAGTTTACAATTATTGCTCAACAAGGTGAATGTGCGACCTATGAATTTCCCGAACCAATACAAATTGAAGTGGAGGAAAATATCAATTCGAATCTTAGTCTAATTACTGAAAATAGTTGTGGTGATGCTAATACTTCAATAATTATAGAAAATGCGCAAGCTGGAAAGACTTATACTTTACAGTCTGCAGGTGAAAACATAAGTAGTTTAACCGCTAATTCGGATGGTGAATTAGTATTTAATTTGAATTCAAATCAATTAAGCCAAGGATTGAATGAATTAGATATTCAAATAGAAGGTGGTTTATGCGGTACAGTATTATCATCAAATAAAGCGGTATTTACAGTATATGAAGCAATAAATCCTGATTTGGCAATTCAAGCTTCAAATAAATGTATTGGAGAATTAGTTAATATTGATATTAGTAATCCTCAACAAGGAAAAACTTATAGATTGATGGATTCAGAAAATATTATTGCATCCGAAACTGCAGCTAGTGAAAGTGTTTTAAGTTTCAATTTGCCTTCTGATCAATTTGGAATTGGGAATCATTCTTTAACTGTGGATATTATGGATGATAATTGTGGTACATTAACTGCTAACCAATCTATTGAATTTGAATTGTATGAAAATGCTGAAATAGCTATAGTTGAAAATCAAAATGTATGTTTGGGTGAAACGGTTTCAATTGATCTTAGCTCTAATGTAGCTATGAACAATTATCAGTTATTTGTTGGCGAAGAATTGCTGGCAGAAACATCTGCTGCTATATTGGAATTAGCACCTACAGAAACTACTACTTACAGTTTAACGGGAACACCTGTAAATGGCTGTAATGTTAATACAGTGAATTTTACAATAGAAGTTACAGATTTGGCAACGCCAGGAATCTTAGTTTCAAATAATGTGTTGGAAAGCTCAGTTGAAGGAGATAGTTACCAATGGTATTTAAATGGTGAGATTTTAAGCGATGAAATAGGAAAAATTTTGGTTGCCCAAGAATCAGGAAATTATACAGTAGAGGTTAGCAAAGCAAATTGTATTAAAACTAGTGATGCTTATACATTTAGTGAAGAGGTATTGAATGCTAATAAGGAGCTTGCTAATGCAGTTGAGTTATACCCAAATCCTGTATATGATATTTTGAATATTGATTTGAAAAATATTGGTGAAATTGATGTTAAGATTTATACATTATCTGGTCGCTTTATGGATCAAATCACCTTAGATTCAAGTAGTGATAAGTCTGTGGATATGTCAAAATTTTCAAAAGGAACTTATTTAATACAATTGACTTCAGGAAAAGGAAGTATAACAAAACGAATTATTAAGAAGTAATAGTTTAACTTGCTGTTACTTAAAAGAATAGGGATTTCAAGATGAAAAAAATTATAAAATCAACTTTAATATTTAACTTATTATTTATTGGGATATTTAGTTTAAAAGCTCAACCAACTGATCCAGGAGGTGGGGGAGACCCAGATAATCCTGTGCCAATTGCAGGTATTGAATATCTAATAGCTGCAGGAGCTGCTTTTGGAGCCAAGAAGATTTATGATAAAAAGAAGAAGTGAAAATTGAATAGATTTTAATTTCTAGGAAATATTGAATTTTAATGGAAGACCTTTTTCAAAGTTTAAAGCTTTGGAGAAGGTCTTTTTTCCATTTAAGGCTTTTTATTTATGATGCTTTTATTGTATTCTAGAAATCTTCAAAAATCATAACCAAATTTGAGATTAAAATATCCGGCTTTATAAGCAGGTCGTTCGCTTAGCATCTAACGGCTAACAGGAAACAGTTTGCTTAGCGTCTGACGGTTTTCCACCGTCTGACGCATAACTGAAACTCAGTTAGCTAAATGCATATCACTTAGAATTTCTCTTATGCTTTTAGCAGACGTCTTTTTTCTGACTTTGGAGAGTAACGGGCAGAGGGGGATTTTCTTATTGTTTAGGAATGTGACTTGATAAATAAATTCATCAATCTTTAATGGTATTTTAGAACCCGTCAGACCGTAAAAGCAGGCAG
>QNXU01000336.1 GCA_003973485.1 Bacteroidota bacterium
TTCTTCACTCAGCTCTTTTACATTTCTTCCCGATTTAATCAACTCTACTATCATTGATTTAAAATCATTGTCATACTTTCTTTTTGCCATAATTCAAATATATTGATTTCGGGCTAATATTATTCGTCACATCAAAGGTACACATATCACAATTTCCCCTTCCTCTACCGTTCTGCAAAATGGAATCATAAGCTTCACATTGCTTAATCCCATTTCCGTACGAACTTTTTTCATGGCTTCACATTCCAATGCAAAGCCTTTTTGATAAAAACTGCTGTAATACCTGGATGCACCTCTTAAACCTATCATAGGGTTCTCTTCCTCCGGTTCAAAATATTTTCCACCTATCAAATTTGCGTATTCATTGCTTTTAAAATCGCTCATGCGAATAATCACATCTTTAGGATAGAAAGCAGCAGCCACCATGCCAACGGCCTCTGAAAGTTTATCCACAAAATAGCTTTCAGGGCTCTTATATCCTTTAGTCAGTTCGTCAATTTCGGCTTTAGTTTCTTCATCCAGTATTTTTTCATAATCTATTAAAGCAAGCGGATGAATACGTATGGTATTGCTAATGGCGAATTCTAATCGCATTAAACCTACCCCTTTATTTGGATAATGGCTGAGGTCAAAAGCACGCTCAGGATCGGAAAGAATAAGCATAGGAGCTGTTTTTGGCATACCTAATTGACTTAGATCCTGCTTGGTAACTTCCCATTCTAAAAGCCCGTCATAAACTAGGCCTGTTTTACCTGAAGCACAAGAAACGGTCACTTGCTGCCCGTTTGAAATTGCCTCCGTAGCATTTCCACAACCAATAACAGCTATTGTTCCAAGTTCTCGGGCCACAATTGCAGCATGGCTTGTTCGGCCTCCTTTATTAGTTATAATTGCAGAAGCTCTTTTCAGAATAGGATCCCAATCTGGATTGGTAATATCGGTAATCAATATTTCTCCTTGTTGTAATTGGTCACCATAATTTGGGTCCATTATAATTCGAGCTTTTCCAGAAGCTATTTTATCACCTAATGCAATGCCTTGAGCAAGTAATTGACCTTTGTCTTTTTTTAGCGAATAGATTTCCCTTATTTTTTTGTTTTCTTTTCCTTGTACAGTCTCTGGTCTGGCTTGTACTATATACAATTGGTCATTCAAACCATCTTTTGCCCATTCAATATCCATTGCTTTTCCATAATGCTTTTCAATCAAAAAAGACCACTGGGCTAGTTTAATAACCTCTCTTGAGGATAAAGAATATGTCCTTTGTTGCGGTTCTGTGGTTTCAACATTAATTATGGTTTTTTCTGCTGCTGCATTCTTTGAGTGCTCAGAATAGCGCATAGTGTATTCCTTTTTACCGCAGTGTCTTTTTAAAATAGGATTTAGACGGTTGTCAAACAGAGTTGGCTTGAAAACAATCCATTCATCAGGAGTGACCCTTCCTTGCACTATATTTTCACCCAGCCCCCAACAGCTGTTGATAATAATTGCTTCCTCAAATCCACTATCAGGGTCAATGGTAAATATTACTCCAGAAGCGGCTTTATCACTTCTAACCATTTGTTGTATTCCTACTGAAATAGCCACATTAATCCCTGTAAAGCCCATTTCATGGCGGTATTTGATTGCTCGGTCAGTATATAAGGAAGCATAGCAAGAATGGACGGCCTCCAATAATTGCTTTTCACCGCTGATATTCAGAAAAGATTCCATTCTACCTGCAAAACTAGCCGAAGGCAAATCTTCAGCAGTAGCACTGCTTCGAACTGCAACATCTAAGCTTTCAATTCCGCATTCTGTGGAGAGTTTTTGGTAGGCTTTATTTAAGCTTTCAATTATTTCTAGTGGAAATTTAGCTTCCATTATTAAATTTCGCGCTTTTTCCCCTACAGCTTTAATATTGGAATAGTTTTTAGTGTCTAGTGAAAGCAGTAGGTTATGTAGTGGTTTATCAAGCTTGTTGACTTTGCAGAATAAGCGATAGGCATCCGCTGTTAAAGCAAATCCATTAGGGATACCAATTCCTTTGGGAGTAAGCTGATTGAACATTTCACCGAGTGAGGCATTTTTTCCACCAACTTTAGAGATATCCTGAATCCCTATCTCATCAAAAAATAATATAAATGCTGGATTTACCATCTTTTTGTTATTTAAGTAGGCATTAAAATCTTTTTAGGAGTGTGTAATTTAGAAAGTTGACTTTTTAAAAGGAATGACAATTGTTTAGTGATTGGAAGATAGTTGTCGTCAAAAATCGAAAATACTCAATTGGCTGAATGACTGAAAAGACAGAAATTTAAGTAGTTTACTTAATTCAACAGACAAGACATTTAAAAAAGTGAATATTATAAAAAGCATAACTTAACGACATTGAACGTGAGCTTCCCAGCTCGTGTTTATTTCACCTTTTCACATATCAACAGAGCTTTCTCTTCTCCTTTCAAAGTGGTAGCAAAAAGATAATGCTCCCCTCCATCCTTAAGGTATAGTTTCTTCTTCAATTGTGCAATCGGCATGGGAAAATTTCGGCTTGCTAAATTTGCTTTCATCTCAGGCAGATGTTTTTTCAATTCCTTTTTTTGAACTGGGCTTTGCCCAATTATTTTAAATACCCTGCCTGGGAAATCTTCTTTGATTTCATTTGATGTAAATAGATGAGTATTGGGATGAAGCTTCGAAAGCTGAAAATCTTGAGCTAATTGCTTGAATAGTGCTGCTTTCATCATGGCTGGTGATGGTTCATATAAATATTGCTGAGGTAATTCATAATCAATGGAACTCTCAGCTTCTTTTGATTTATCACCTCTGTAGCTGAAAATCGGAATTCCATTTTCTGATATCTGAACAGTTTGAATTTCAGGGTTCTTAACCATTTCTTTACTCAAAATATAAAGCAATTCCTTTACTTCTCCTTTCAATTCAATAATGTAAACTGCTTTTACTTTATTTTCCAGTTCTGTTATAGCCCGGCTGATGTCCTGCATAGGCGCAGCTTTCACCATGATATTTTTTGCTTTTTCGAAAAGTAAGGGCAATAGTTCCACTAAATTTGGACTGCAATCTTCCCATAAAAATACTTTCTGATTACGGTCTCCTCTTCTTGCGGGATCAAGATAAATCCAGTCTAATGGCTTTTGGATAGAATTTAAAAACTCTTCGGATTGCGAATGATGAATTTCAATATTGGCATTCAACACTTTGAAATTATATTGAGCCAATTCGCACAACTCTTCTTGTTGGTCTACATAATGACTTTTAGAGAGGTTTTGGGAAAGGTAAAAAGTGTCTATTCCAAAACCTCCTGTTAAATCTGCAAAACTATGTCCTGAAATTAAATTGGCTTTGAATTTTGCTGTAGGCTCCGAACTGCATTGTTCTAAAGAAAGCTTTGGCGGGAACCAAACTTTTTCAGCATACCATTCAGGCAATTTCGTTTTTGCTTTTTGGCGTGAAGCAATTTGGGAGGCAATTTCCTTTAAAGGTAAATCAGGAAATAGATTTTGCTTTAAAACCAATTGAGCAGGATTATCCTGCTCATGGTTTTTTATAAATTCCCAGATTTTATCATTTTTATCGTTCAATTCCATAAGGGTGAACTAAGCTGTGCTCAATCATATATTCTGCAATCTGCACGGCATTGGTTGCGGCCCCTTTCCGCAGATTATCGGAAACGATCCACAGGTTCAGCGAGTTGGGCTGCGACAGGTCGCGACGGATACGTCCTACGAACACGTCATCTTTACCGGCAGCCACAACAGGCATCGGGTACAGGCTTCCTTCCGGCATATCAAAAACCACCACGCCGGGCATAAATCCCAGCAACCTTTTCAGGTCATAAAAATCAAAGTCGCTCTCCAG
>QNXU01000004.1 GCA_003973485.1 Bacteroidota bacterium
GACCACCAATGGCGGCCCCGGCACCGCGACCACCAACCTGACCTATCTGGGCTACGTCCAGTCGCTGCTGCAATTCGATGGGGGCGGCGGATCGGCCGGCGGCGCTCCGAGCTGTTCGGCCAGATAATCTACGGCCTCCTGCTTGCGCCCCTGCAAACCCATGATGCGCGCCCGCAGCACCACGGCTTGACGCCAACCCTGTTTCAATTTTTCTGCCTTATGAGCAGCTTGACGAATGTTTTCAGCAATTTTTTTTGCGTTTGAATTATTAGCAATGATTGCAAATCCTTGAGGGATTAGATAATTTCTACCATATCCGGGCTTAACAGTTACTGTGTCATTTTTATAGCCCAAACCATTTATATCTTGTGTTAAGATTACTTCCATTTTTATAAATATTTTTGGGTTAATTATTTTAATGAATCAGTAACATAAGGCAATAAAGCAATGTGTCTTGCTCTTTTTACTGCTTGTGCCACTTTTTTCTGATATTTTGCACTCGTCCCTGTAATTCTGCTTGGTAATAATTTACCTTGCTCATTTACAAACTTCAATAAGAAGTTAGGATCTTTGTAATCAATATATTTGATGCCGTATCTTTTGAATCGGCAATATTTCTTCTGATTATCCTGCTTTTTCTGGTTAATTGGCTCGTTATGAAGTGTCATTTCGCTACCTCCTCTTTTTGTTCTTTAGGTTTATTAAATGCGCCTTTTCTGCGTCTTTCTCCGTATTCTATAGCATGCTTATCTAAAGCTACTGTTAAGAATCTCATGATTTTCTCGTCTCTTCTATACTCCAACTCCAGTGCAGCAACAACTTCAGGAGTGGCCTTAAATTCAATTAGGTTATAGAAACCAGTGCTTTTATGCTGAATAGGGTAAGCTAATTTTTTTAAGCCCCACTGTTCAACATTAATGATTTCAGCCTTTTTGTCCTCTAAGACTTTTCTGAACTTGTCGACAGCATCCTTCATCTGAGCATCAGATAAAACGGGAGTAAGTATGAATACCGTCTCGTAATTTTTCAATTGCATTGTATAATTGTTTAAATTTGAAGCGCAAAAATAGTGATTTAGTTCTTATTCAGCAAAATATAAGTGAAAGTTTCTCAATAAATTTCAGTTAACATTACAACCTTTCTCTTTTATAGGATGTCTTATGACTGATTATTAAACTATATGAAGTACTTTTTATCTATTCTAATTTTATCTTTTTTAGCTTTTAGTTGTATGGATCTTGATGAGGTAAATCAAGATTTATGCATTCCTGTTATATGCGGAACTACAAACAGCGATAAAGTTAATTTTACTGTTTATAATGACAGTGGAATTGATTTTGATTCATTTTATTTCGATATAGGTGGTGAATCTGATTCAACAGGCTTTTTACCGTTACAACAATATACTTGCTGGTATAATTATGACACCTTAAATACATCCTACTTTGTGGCTTCTGGTATTTCTGAAAACGAGTATTTTCATTCAGATACCTTGTGGTTAAATTCGGAAGCAGAAACTTATACAGATGGAATTTATGTGTTGGAAATTCTACGATCGGATGATAATGAATTGACTTTAGAGTTTCTTGAGGAATTTGAGGGTGATTGCAAGGATATTTAAAGAAAATTGGTAATTCCACAACTAAATTTGATAACTCTTGTTTTCCTTTTATGCTGAGGAAATTACTACTTCTTTTATTTTCAATTTTAACTATTGCTGTTCTTTTAGTCCCTTCTCGGTCTGATTATTTCCAACGGCTTAAGTATGATTTTGGAGAAGTTCATCAATCTAGCTCATTAAATGCGCAGCTTTTAATGGAAATGGGAAATTATACATACCAAAATCGATTGATATTCAGTCAATTTGAGTATAAGTTTGGAAATATTTCGGTTTCTTATTATGGCTTTTTTAACATTATAATTTTTAAAAAGTCAAAAATTAAAAGAGCCATAAGCCCCAATATTACTGTATAATGTAATTATTTGTTACACCACCTTTTTACAGGAAATATATTTTATCTATTTTTAAGACTGACATTAATCATGATTATTAAATAACTATAATAAGTTTTATGAATATTTTTTCTCGCTTACAAAGAATTGGTGTAAGTAAAAATTACCCTGAGTTTGTTAACAGTAAAATCAAGCTAAGTAATGCTGTTGCATTTTTTAATCTGCTATTAGTTGCAATTCCATTTACAGTTATTGCTTACATATATGTTCCTACTATTATGTATATACCTTTATTAGGGGTTTTAGCAGTAGTATTAACTTGGTTATTGAATAAGTATAAGGCAATATACTTGGCAAGAATGCTATCTTCGATTTCACCAATTTTATTAACCGCTATTTTTACAGGATATTTAATGAATAGAGGAGATCAACCTCCTTTGGTGTTAGTACTTTTCATGTTAGGCTTTTCACTGATTCCTTTTTTAGTATTTGATATCAGGGAAAAAACGTATATGATTTTATCTGCAGTTATTAATTTCATTCTTTTTGTCAGTATAGATTTTATTGCAGGAATTTTCAATGGATCTTTAGATGCCGACTTTATTACATCAGGTATTTTATATCAATTGAATTTCATCATTTCGATTTTGTTGTCTTATGTTATAGTTTTTATGCTGGCCTATATTAATTACCGCTCGGAATTAAAAAGTCAAAAGCTAATTGAAGATAATGCAAAGCAAACAGAGGAACTTCATGAATCAGAAAATGTATTAAAAAAGAATTTGGAAGAAGTTCAGAAAGCTCAAGAGGAAGAAAAGAATAGGGCTTGGGTAACAGAAGGGTTGGGGAGAATAAATAATTTGACTCGTCAGTATGATAATCCTGCGGAATTATCAAAAGAAGTGATTAGTGAAATAGTGAAGTATGTGGATGCTAATCAAGGAGCTATTTATTTAGTTGAAAAAGATGAAGAGAATGAAGAGCCCTATATGGAAATGAAAGCAGCTTTTGCATTTGGCAGAAGAAAATCTATCAAAGATAAAGTAAAAGTAGGGGAAGGCTTAATTGGTCAATGTTACCTAGAAAAAGACATGATCTTTTTAACTGAAGTTCCGGATGATTTTGTGAGAATAAAAAGTGGACTGGGAGATGCGCCACCAAAAAATATTGTCATCATGCCATTGATGACCAATGAAAAAATTGAAGGTATACTTGAAGTAGCTTCCTTTCAGGTTCTACCTGATTATAAAGTAGATTATCTTAAAAAACTTGGGGAGAGTTTAGCAACTTCCTTCAGTATGAATAAGATTAATGCAAATACTAAACGATTATTAGAGCTTTCTCAAGAACAAGAAGAACAAATGCGTTCTCAGGCTGAGGAATTGCATCAAAATATGGAAGAATTACAAGCTACTCAAGAAGAAATGGAGCGGAAGAATAGAGAAACTGAGGAGCAAAACCAGCAATTACAGCAACAAGAAGAAGAGCTTCGTCAGAATATGGAAGAATTAAGTGCGCAATCTGATGAGATGGAGCATCAAATGAATGAGATGATGCAACTGCAATCGGAGATGAAAGCTCGTGAAGATATTTTAAATGAGACTACTATTGTTTCAGAAGCCGATTTGCATGGTACTATCACTTATGTAAATCAAAAATTAATTGACACTGCAAAGTATTCCAGAGAGGAAATGATAGGGAAAGGTCATAATTTATTCCGTCATCCTGATATGCCTTCTGAAATTTATAAATTAATGTGGGACAAAATTCAATCTGGAGAAATATTTAGAGGTATAATTAAAAATAGAGCGAAAGACGGATCAATATATTGGGTGGATGCAACGATTTCACCAATATTGCATGCTAATGGGAAACCTGAGAAATATATTGGGGTTCGATAT
>QNXU01000214.1 GCA_003973485.1 Bacteroidota bacterium
TTAGTTGTAGCTGTAATATTGAATGAAGTTAAAACTATTTCTCCTGTATTATAATTAATAGTTCCAGCTTCGGCATTAGTAATAGTCTTAGTAGTTCCACCCAAAAGATAGAAAGTTCTGATATTACTATTTCCATCATCATCAATAAACTGTTCATTAGAATTCCCATCCAAATAAAATCCAGTAGATTCCACTACTGTCTGGGCCCAATCCGCAGATGGATGATATGCAATATTGTTAAAAGTGAACTGAAATGATAAAAGATTTCTTTTTTAGGACAGGCAGACGCTATGCTTCCAAATGGACAGTGCTGTTGATAGATCTTTGCATCGTGGCGGTTTCCTTTATGTTGTCTTATTTCGTCAGGTTCAACTTAAGCTTCAATTTTGATGTACAAAAACTGTGGACACAACTGCCCATAGTGGTATTGCTATTTTTTGTGTCATTTCTTGTTGTAGGGAGTCACAAAGGAGTGGTTAGACATACCGGTATAAAAGATGTCTATGCCATTTTCAATGCAGTCTGTTTGGCAAGTATAGGCGCCATAGGTATTGTAATGATTAACAGATATTATGATATGGTTGATGGGTTTACCATTCCCCTTTCCATTATAATTATCAATAGCTTGATTACCTTTTTGGCACTGTCGGCTTCTAGGTTCGTTTTCAAAATAGCTTATGAAAGCTTAATGAATAGAAGTAATGCGCCAATTAAAAATTTGATTATCTATGGTGCTGGAGAGTCTGGCATTATAACCTATAACACGCTGACCAATCATTCGCAAATGAGGGTAAGAGTGATAGGCTTTGTTGATAACAACCAGAAAAAGGTTGGTAAGCAGATCAATGGGGTAAAGGTTTATGACAAGACCATCCTTACAAGAGAATTTGTAAGGTTCAATAATATTTCTGAAATCATTTTTTCAATCCAGACCATTAATCCGAAGCAATTGAGGGCCCTGGTGAATGAGATTGTGGATCTCCCGGTCAAGGTTAAAATTGTTCCCCCCGTGGAAGATTGGATAAATGGGGAATTAAAAGTTTCCCAGATCAAACGGGTACAGATAGAAGATTTATTGGACCGACCTCCGATCGAGATCAGAAACAGTAAGGTCATGAAAGACTTTGATGACAAGGTAATCATGGTGACTGGAGGAGCTGGATCTATTGGGAGCGAGTTGGTGAGACAGATATGCAAGTATAATTATCGAGCCTTGGTAGTGGTGGATCAAGCAGAATCTGCGCTGTACGATCTGCAACAGGAATTGAAACAAGCTGGTTTTTTCAATTTCATTCCAATTGTTGGTGATATTCGTGATAAGAACAAAATGCGTGTGCTGTTCGAACAACACAGACCGGATAGGATTTTTCATGCAGCGGCATACAAGCATGTGCCGTTAATGGAGCAAAATCCGTATGAAGCCGTTAAAATAAATGTGGCGGGTACCAAGACCATTGTAGATCTTGCTGTAGAGTATGATGTTGAAAAATTCGTATTTGTTTCAACGGATAAGGCCGTTAACCCTACCAATGTGATGGGGGCTACCAAACGTATTGCAGAGATGTACATAAGTTGCAGACAGCAGGACGAGAAGACCAAGTTTGTTACTACTCGTTTTGGTAATGTATTGGGCTCCAACGGTTCGGTTATTCCTTTGTTTAGAAAGCAAATCGAGAAAGGGGGACCACTTACGGTGACACACAAGGATATTACAAGATATTTTATGACCATACCCGAGGCCTCCCAATTGGTTTTGGAGGCAGGTGCCATGGGCAAAGGCGGGGAAATATTTATTTTTGATATGGGGGAGTCCGTAAAGATCATGGATTTGGCCAAGAATATGATCAGGCTTTCCGGCCTTCATTATCCTGATGACATCGATATCAAAATTACCGGTTTGAGGCCAGGCGAAAAGTTGTACGAGGAATTATTGGCCAATGGTGAGAATACCCTTCCAACCTATCATGATAAGATCATGATCAGCAAAGTTCGGGAAATAGACTACGCCAAAACCAGAAATATGATCGATGAACTTTGCATTTCCAATCTCTTCTTTAAGGACAATGTGGTTCAATTGATGAAAAGTATTGTCCCAGAATACATATCCAACAATTCTGATTTTTGTAAATTGGACAAAAAGAACACGCTTGCAGATGTAAAAAAAGAACCTGAAGCAACGTTTCCTCAATTCAACAACTAAATATGTACGTTCCTATGTTTTCAAAATTCAAATCGGCAGTTATTGCCGTGGTTGTAGCATCTGCTATATTTTCTTGTTCCCCTACAAAAGATGTGGTTTACTTTCAGGATGCCAGTCAGTTTGAAACCTTGGTGGATGACAATACGTTTACCACTAAGTTCAAGGTGGACGATTTAGTGAGCATTCATGTATCTGTACTGGATGCGGAGGCCAGTGCCCCATTCAATTTGTACAGGGGGGCACAAGAAGGGGGAATACGTCCGGAACAAGTAGATTATTTGATCGATAAAAATGGGGAAATTGATTTCCCCGTGGTCGGTAAAATTAAAATTGCGGGACTATCACCTAGCGAGACCCAAAAATTGTTGGAAGAAAAATTGTCCGATTATTTGGTGAATCCCATCATCAATATACGAATTAAGAATTTTACAGTAACCATATTGGGTGCCGTCAACAGACCCGGAACCTATCCCGTGAACGGTGAACAAATTACCATAATGGAGGCATTGGGCCTTGCAGGGGATATTGATATCAAGGGCCGTAGGGATAATGTTATGGTGATTCGAGATTTTGGGGGAACCAAAGTTTACAATCGAATCAATCTAAACCAAAAAGATGCATTAAAATCCCCGGTTTACTATCTAACCCAAAACGATGTCGTGTATGTTGAACCTAACAAATCAGGAAAAACTGCTTCAAGTTTGGACCAGAGAACCTCAATAGCGGTATCAATAGTTTCTGTATTGGTCACATCCACCGTACTTCTTTTGACACGTAATTAATTCATTTTTATTAAGCAGACCCCACTTTATAATAACTGAATAAATGAACAACAATAAAGAGCTTGATTTAAAAAGCCTCCTTCAAGGATATCTTAAACATTGGAAATGGTTTGCATTCAGCGGGGTCATATGCGTGGCCTTGGCGGTATTGTATCTGAGATACTCCGTCCCGGAATACAGTGCAACCGCTAAGATCCAAATACTGGAAGAATCAAGCGGAACATCCGAACTCAGTGTTTTGGATGATCTTAACATCTTTTCTTCTGGCAAGACACAAATGGAGGATGAGATTGAGCTCATTAATGCGCGGGACAACTTTGTGCGTATTGTAAAGGACCTAGGCCTAAATGTGCGTTTCTTTTTGCTTGGGAATATTAAGGATGCAGAAATTTATAATAGAAAAGAGTTGCCTCTGTCCATAAATTTTCTTTCAAATGATTCCATCATAAGTAATTCAAAATCTTCCTTTTTTGTCAAGATTTATTCTGAGACTTCGTTTGGTTTCAGACAAAAGGAAGATAATCCAGAGAAAAGGATCGGTTTTGGGGAAAAGTTCAATACGGAAATAGGGGATATCATCATCACTCCCAATGAGAATGTTTCAAGCTTCAAAAACAGGGATGTGAGAATAGCTATAAGCCCTGTTAACGATTTGGCGGATTATTACCGAAAGAAGGTAATTATAAAGGCCAACGACACCAAGTTTTCCAATGTGATCAACCTTTCACTCGAAGATCCAATAGAATCCAGGGCCGTTGATATCATCAATTCTTTGATCAACATAAACAATTCCAATGCGGTATCGGATAAAAAAGCCATAGCCGATAGGACCACCAAGTTCATAAACGATAGGATTGCAGAGATTTATT
>QNXU01000417.1 GCA_003973485.1 Bacteroidota bacterium
CGATTACCTGGAGAATTAATCAATTACCGATGCTTCGTTAGTGTCATGTGCGTACATCAATGTAAAATGACCGCAATAGACTTGGACGAACGACTAATTATGAGCGAATGATACGATTTAGGCTTCAATTAAGTCAAGGCAAGCAAGCTGTGCCCATAAGGATCTGACAGTAACTGCATTTAATTGGGACCAATTAATGAATTGCCTCTAGAAATGCATTGTATCACAACTGCTTAAATACGAAGCACAAAGAAGAATTATTATATAGAGTAATAAATGTACATTTAAATAGATTAAACGAAGAAGATAGGGATTCATTGATCGTGGAGTGGAAGGCATTGAATTCCTCAAAGAAACGTTTAAAGACAGTCGAAGATAAACTTGAAATTTTAGCGTCATTGGCAAAAGGCAATCCAGCTCCTGATTTTAAATATGTCAATCTTGAGGGAGATAGCATGACCATGTCGGATTTCAAGGGAAAAGTAGTTTATATAGATGTTTGGGCTACCTGGTGTGCTCCATGTATTGCAGAGCATCCCTATATGGAGGAATTACATAAGCAATATGAAAATGAAGATGTTGCATTTATTGCTATAAGTGTTGATTCATCTCCTGAGCCTTGGAAAAAAATGGTCGATAAAAAGGCGTTGGGAGGCATACATTTATATGCTGAGGGTGCCTGGGATGCTACTATTATGCAAAAATATGCCATTAGCGGAATTCCTCGCTTTATTTTAATAGATCAAGAAGGAAATATTGTAGATGCAAATGCTGCAAGGCCTTCTGGTGATATTGCTGAAGATATTGATGAGTTACTTTCCTTAAAACCATAATGCTATTTAAGGAATTCTAAGTCCGATTTATTTTTTATTAAAATTGAAACCTTTTCCAAAGTTATGTGCTTTTAAAAAGGTTTTTTTTATAATTCGCTCTCACGCATTTCGAGAGTGATCAATTATACCAAAGGTACGGCCGTGTACTGAAATAGGTTGACACAATTAAACATAAATGTGGCAACCTATTTTAGGACGATTCAGAGCAGTAATGTAAAAGGAAGTCAACTGTGGCAATATAATAATAAACCCATAGAATTGTACAGCAATGCAGTAATCGATCAAAAAGTTAAATATATCCATCAGAACCCAGTAGTTGCAGGATTTGTAAATGAAGCCCATCATTGGAAGTATAGCAGTGCAATTGATTATAGTGGAGGGAAGGGTGTTTTGGATATTGATTATGTAAATTAGCAGATAATAGGTATTTAAGATGGACACACGCGACATGCGTGCACTGACTGAGAGTAAATTATTTAATAATCATTATAGTATTTGAAATTTAATAATTGACCTAAAGATAAATATTCAAGGAAATAACTTTATAACAAGTAAAATGATTACATGTATAAGTGCAAGAAAAGTAAAAGCCAAAGTCAAATTTATTATTCCATTTTGCCTAGTTTCTTCTACGTAATAGTCTAATTTCCTTTTGTTTAATCCTGATAATAACCATCTAATGTGTGCACCAATGAGAAAAAGTATTAAATATATAGAATACATATTATTTATCAATTATTAGGCAAATGTAATATGAGTTTGTACATGCTTATCAACGTTAGCGCGCGTGTGTCTAAATAAGCCCAAAGCATGATACGGTAAGCAAAAGTAATATTTTTTAAACCTCCTCCCGCCTCATCTTCATTTCTCCAACACTCATATTTCTTTCTTTAGCCAATCTTCTTTCCTGGCTGGCTTCAAAAGCAGAAATGCCTTGTAATTCCGATAGGTAATCTAAATGTCCAGGGGAAGTGACTACCATAATGTCATCAGCGGTGATTTGATTAGGGCTTTCATAACCACATGATTCTGCTAGCATTTGGGTTTCTTTATAGAGCGCATCGGCATAAGTGGCAATTCTTTTGGCTGCGGATTCTATATCCAATGCTTTTTGTAATCTTTTGTTTTGGGTGGCAATTCCGGTAGGGCAAGAGTTGGTATGGCATTCCAGAGCTTGGATGCAGCCTAATGAAAGCATAAAACCTCTAGCAATGTAAACGGCATCAGCTCCTAAGGCCATGGCAACGGCTATGTCGATGGTAGTAGCGATTTTACCACTGGCAAACAGCACTACTTTATCTCTTACGCCATTGTGTCTTAAAGCCCAGTCTGCTACCGCTAATGCTTGCTTCATAGGTAAACCGGCATAAGAACTCAAAACATGCGGTGAAGCTCCGGTTCCTCCGTCTCCACCATCAATCACAATATAATCAGGTCCTCTGCCAGGTTGATCTTTCATCATCTTTGCGATGTCTTCAATCTCTACGGTATGACCAATTACCATTTTGATACCTACAGGTTTGTTGGTGATCTTCCTTACTTTATCTATGAAATCAAATAAACCTGCCACATCAGAAAATTCTTTATGTCTCGCTGGGGCATAGGCATCTTTTCCCATTGGAATTTTTCTTATCTGGGCTATTTCGGCAGTAATTTTTTCTTTTAACAACATTCCGCCTTTACCTGGCTTAGCTCCTTGAGCCAATTTGATTTCAAACATTTTCACCTGAGGATGATTGGCCATTTCTTTCAACAAATTGTCATCCATGTCTCCATCTTCTGTTCGAATACCGTATTTCGCTGTCCCAATCTGGAAGACTAAATCTGCACCACCATATTCATGGCAAGGTGCCAATGCTCCTTCACCTGTATTGTGCAGAATTCCCGCCATTTTAGCTCCTTTACTCAATGCGGCATGTGCATTATAGGAAAGTGCGCCATAAGACATAGCGCTAATGTGTACAAAGTGCTTCAAAGTATAGGTTTGAACACCAGTGTGCTCACCGATAACTTTTTTGTAGAAATGTCCCGTTTCATCTCCTGTTTTGGTTTTAGTATTGGTAAATGTAGCAGGCATAATCAGCGTTGTGCCTACTTTATCCATGTCTATTTGGCTACCAAAACCAATGGTGTTGCTGACTCCTGCTGAAGTAGCATAAATCCAATTCCTGGTGATTCTATTGTAGGGCGTTTCTTCTTGATCGTTTGAGAATAAATATTGACGCAAAAGTGGCCCAACTTTCACTAAAAATTTTCTACCCCAAATCACTACTGGGAAAACACGTTGTATAGGCGTATCAGTCTGCCTTTTATCATAAATGTATAAGGTGATCAGTCCGGTGATGAGAAGGGCTAGAAGAAATTCGCCACCTAATGTAAGAGCTAATTTTACTGGACCAGATTCTTGTAAAAAATCAAATTGAAAAAAGTAGCCATAAGCAGCTGTTAAAAGAAGTGCGGAAATTATCCAGCCACTTGTATAGCTATTGAAGATTTTGAAAATATACTTTAAGCGGGGACCGGTTGTACCTGATTGAATAAATTCGCGTTCTGCCATAGCATGAAAAGTTTATAGTTATTGGTAAGATAGTACTATCTATAAGCTTTAGCAATAGCATTGGTCGAATATTTTTATTTAAATATCTGAAAACCAGTCAATAATATTTTATTCCATTTGTTTGCTCCAAAAAGCATCAATGAGTAATTGTGCTGTAGCGGGATTAGTGGCAATTGGAATATTGTGTACATCGCAAATTCGCATCAGCATTTGAACATCAGGTTCGTGTGGATGTTTTCCTAATGGGTCTCTAAAAAAGAGGACCATTTCTAATTTCTTCTCAGCGGAAAGTGCGGCTATTTGAGCATCTCCGCCAATGGGGCCGGAAAGCAGTTTTTCTACTTTTAAGCCAGTATTTTCAACATATTTACCAGTAGTCCCCGTGGCTACCAGTTCAATTTCCTGTAGTTTGTCTTTATTTTTATTGAGGAAGGAAACCATCTCAGGCTTTTTTCCA
>QNXU01000394.1 GCA_003973485.1 Bacteroidota bacterium
AACAAGCTGCAGCCAGAGATTCAGCAGAAGCTAAGGCAGCAAGGAATAATATTGAACAAGCAAGCGATTCAACAGCTAATGAAAAAAGAGGTTTTATGAAAAGAATATTTGGTTCCAAAGATAAAGCTGTAAATATTGAATCTGATAGTACTAATATTAATTCATCAGAATAATATCTAAAATGATGGAACATAAAAAAGCCGTTTCATGAAAATTTGAAACGGCTTTTCTTTTATCTAGGGCTTGCTTAAAAAAGTATGGGCTTTTCCTTCAAAAAGGCTTGCACTTGCTGAAAACCTATTACACTATAATCACTGCCAGTAAAAAGATATGAAATTCTTTTTTGTAATTTAATCTATTTTTAAGCGAGCCCTATCTATCTTCTTGCTGCATCAGTGGTGATTTCTTCAGAGCTTTTAAGATTAAATAAAGCACAATTGAAATAATGGCTGCAACTATTAAATAAATATTAAAATTTTGTGTTCCTTTCAATAATTCGGCTGTTACATCAAAAGCACAAAATATAATAAAAATGGCAGCAAATCCATTTTTTTCTTTCTTCAAAACTTTCTTCCAACTAAATGATAAATTAGGTTTAACAAAGTTTTTAAATGAAGGAATAAATGCAGGAGTTTTTTCAGCCCAGGAGGTATAAACTTCTTTGAATTTTCTTCTTAAGAATTGTTCTTCTGCAAACATAATTCTTTCATAATAAACCCAATAGAACAGCACAAAAGCTACAATAAACCATATATTTTCAGTCAATAAAGCTGGGCCTAACCACATGAAAAAATTCCCAACATATAAAGGGTGTCTAACTGTTGAGTAAATACCAGTTGTATTAAGAGTATCTGCAACTTGTTGCCCAGTATTTCTGCCAGAGGTGTTTTTTGGGGTGTGACCAACTGTATATGCTCTAATATATTGACCAAATAAACTTACTGCAATACAAAAAATCAGGAAATAATTTTTTATCACAGGGTCATTTATGATAAATAATTCAGGATTTAATGCTGCATAAACATAAATCGCCATTCCAATAAATAGAATTATAACAGGTAAAGTACCTCTGTATTTAAAAAGCCAAACGCCTTGTTGTTCGAATTCTTCCTGTAAAGCCATTAATTATTAAGTTCAATTTAAAAAGTTGCAAATTAACTATTATAAAAGCAATTAATTAAGCTAAACCTAATTAAATATACCGTTTAATTGAAAAAAATTGATTTTAGTGTATAAGTAGAAGTTAATTTCGGATTAATGGTGTAATTTCAAATTCAAAATATAAATATTATAAAAATGAAAAATGTATATTCTGTTTTAATCCTTTTTGTATTATTCAATTCATCTATTTTGGCTCAAGAAGCACAGTTTCCGATAGTAAAGGGATTTGGTGGGATATATGAAATTGAAAATGTTGTAGAGGAGCTAGAGGCCAATAAGAAAGTTAAAATTATAGTAGAGTTAGTTTCTGAAAATAAAACCCCGGAAGATCATTCATTTTGGGTAAATAACATTGCTCGCTTAATGAATTTGCATGGCATTGAAGGTGTTGCTTCTGAAGATTTAGATGTAAAAGTTATTGTGCATGGTCCGGCTGTTTATGATTTACTTTCTCATGGTAATTATTTTGAACAATTCAGAATTGCAAAAAATCCAAATTTAGCAGTATTTGAAGCTTTAAATGAAGCAGGTGCGGAGGTTATTATTTGTGGCCAATCCTTAATTGCGAGAGATTTAGGTAGAAATGAGATTTGGGAAAAGACTCAAGTGGCTACATCTGCTCTAACAACCATTACAAAAAATGTGGCAGATGGTTATGTTTTACTGAAGTTTTGAGAAAGGTAGGTGTTGAGGTTAGGAAATTTTTAGGTGTTGAAGTGACTCGTCCTAAAAAAAGTTACAGATTTAACCAATAGGTTAATTTTAATACCAATGCCCTATTCTTGGTGTTTTCACCAGGAATGAAATCTATAGAGCCGCTAGGAGCAAAATTTTCTGTGTAAACCAAAAATATATCGGATGCAGGTGCAAATCTCCACTGAAAGCGCAGGTTATAATTAACATTATCAAATCGATTGTTATACTGAGCAAAACCAGTAAAAAAGATTTCATCAGTCATTGTTAAATCTAATCTTGGTCCAATAAGATAGAAATTAGCTGATCCAAAACCTTCAGCTAGTTGAATCGAATTGTAATCGTATCGCACAGAGAAGGATCCATAAGGCTGAAAACGATAACTTATGTTTCCATTTAAGTTAAATCTATCTCCATTATAAAAACCCCCATAGCTTGTACTAATATCATAATTCAAAATGGAACGCCTGTCTGAAGTGTAGTTTGCCTGAATCACATTCCATTCATATTCTGTTCCTTGCAATAACAAACTATCATTAAATGGAGCTATTGGGCTGAAATCGAAGAACATATATTCATAATTTCTACTTAAATTAAGTGAAGCTGAGGATGTGTTGGTAAAATTGAAATTATGAGAAAGACTAAACGATTGATCAGTAATTCTACTAAAATTTGAATTTGTGGTGTAGGAAATATCAAAGCTTAAGTTGTGATTAATGATTTTATCATTTTCAGGATAGAAAATATAAGAAGGACTGAAAGAGCCTTGATTATAACCCACCCTAGGAACAAATCCCATTTCAGAATTAAAACCATCTCCTATAGCTGTATGTACCCATCTGACAGAATAGTTTCTTCTCTGATACCGTAAAAATGCACCATGATTATAGCTTCCTTCTTGATTCCAATTATCAAATGATCGTTGATAATAGAAATCACCTAACCATCGAGTATCTTCTGTAAACAAATTGAATTCTGCACCTAACACTCTGTTATATAATTTGTAGCTAGTAGTGGTGTCATTTCCTTGGATTTCTCTTCGCGCTACCTGCGGATTATATTCGCTGATATCTTTCCCTTTCTCTACTCCTAAGTTTTCTTTATTGGCAAATACAAAAGCCACATTAGATCTTTTTAAGATATTTTGTTGGAGTGCGACTACGCTATAATTTTGATAGGGAAGTTGTAGATCTTCTCGCTTATCAGTAAGCATATTTAAAACCCCAATTCGTAGTTTTTCATTGAGTTTACCGCTCATTCTGGCTCCTCCTAAAATAGGTACTTGTTCCGACCTCCCTAAAGTGTCGGTAGTAATTCCTATTCTTCTAGAGAAAAAGGCTCTTGACTGAGGGAAGCCAAATTTGCTAAAAAGATCAGCATTCTCGAGAAAGAATTGTCTTCGCTCTGGGAATTGTACTTCAAACCTACTGAGGTTAATTACCTGCTGGTCTACTTCTACTTGAGAGAAATCAGGATTTACGGTTAAGTCTAAATTTAGGGAAGGAGAAAGTCCGATTTTTGCATCGAAACCTGCATTTGCACCTAAGCCTTCATCCAAATCTGGTTCTGTGAAATTTCTACTGTAATCTCCTAATGCATAGGGAATGAATGAAATGTTGGTGCCGGCTGGAGGAGGGTTTTCTGGCCATTTCACCTGCCCTGAGAAAGTCAAGGCATTGGCATTAAACTGCTGTGGTACGGCAATCCAACTACTTTGCTCATTTCTTTTTAAATGGTTTCTTGTGAATTGAATATTCCAAATTTTATTCTCATTACTATAACGAATGGATTTGAAAGGGATAGCAATTTCTGCAATCCATCGATCTTCGTGAATTTTAACTTGTGAATACCATTTATTGTCCCAATCAGAATTGGTATTTGATCCTTCGTCAATAGTTGCCTCTCTTTGAACTCCAAAAGGAGTAATACCAAAGGAAAAACCATTGGTTCTATCTGTGCAGCAG
>QNXU01000217.1 GCA_003973485.1 Bacteroidota bacterium
CTAGATTTTGTGTAGCTCTGTCATTTAAAAATTTTTTCACAATATCAAATTCAAGTGGCTTCTCCATATAAAGATCTGCTTTGTTTTTTAGAGCAAATTCTTTATCGTAATCACAGCTTGAAGAAGTTAATATTATAACAGGAATATCCATTAAATCTGGGTTGCTTTTTAATTCTACTAATACTGCAAAACCATTGATTTTTGGTAAATTTATATCTAGAAGGATAAGATCAGGTTTATCAGCAAAATGAAATGGACCATTTTTATTTAAATACATAAGCGCTTCTTCAGCAGTGCTTACAGAGTTAAGAATGTTCAATCCGATTTCTTGATTTAGAATTTCCTGAGTGATTAGGATATCTGCTTCATTATCTTCCACCAATAAAAAGTTTAAAGTTTCCATGACCTTTAAGTTTCATAAATGTAGACTTACTGATGATGCTACTAAATGATTAAAGATGGATGATGATGATTGTTCAAATTTAATACTATATACGAAATGTAACTATATTGAGATATGTGTTTTCGATGAATGAAAGTTAATGATAGATTGATTGATGGTTTGAAGCTATGCCTTTTTCGTATTCTTTAAATATTGCTTTAATTTCATTTATTTGGATATTTATGAACCTAGGTAAATCTACTAATTTTAAATAGGTGATATACTTAATACTATTTTAAGTGAGTCTCTTAAATTTATAAAATTGAACTTTAAAAATAATTTTCTCAGATTCACTTCTTCAAAATTTCTTTTGTTTTTTATCTCTATTGCGGTTCAAAACCTTTCAACTCTAGATGAATATCCGTCTTAATTTAGTTTTTGTGTTCAATAAAAAACCCAAGCTGAGAGGCTTGGGTTTTGAATGAGTATCTAGATTAATTTTATCCCTCAGCAGGCTCTCTAAATCCTACCCATGTGAATCTCTTAATCAAGTATTCTGGATTCGTTAAAGAAGCATTTCCTGCTGGGTTACCTCCTGTCACATGGAAGTCAGAGAAACCAGCATTTTGATTAACATGAATGGCTCCTGTTAAATTAAAGCTAACAGAAGTAGCTGCCATTCCCATTTTATCCATAATCAGATTTTTAGTGGTTTCATCCGTGGTGTAAGCCGCACAAGAAATAGCCCCATGATTTTCAGCTAAGCTTGAGGCCAAGTCTACCGACTGATTCGTATCCTTAGTTTTGATTAATAAAACTACAGGCCCAAATAATTCTTTAGTGAATTTATCTTCATCAGAAGCACTCATTTCCACTACAATAGGAGTTGCAGTTCTGGCTTTTTCAAACATTGGATTTTCAATTGTTCTACTTTCTAACCAAACTTTTCCACCTAATTTTTTGGCTTCTTCAGTATGACTTAATGTATTCGGATTTTGAATTGCACCTAAAACAAATGGTCCAGCTTTTGGATTTTCCACCAAACCGTTGATGTTTGCAACTAATTTTTGAGCAAATTCTTCAAAACTAACTTTTCCATTAGGCGTGTTAATTCCGCCTTCAGGAATGAAGAAATTTTGCGGACAGGTACACATTTGACCAGAATATAAACAAACCGAAAAGGCTAAATTTTGAGCTACTTTATCAATGTTTTCAGCTGAATCTAAAATCACTGAATTTACTCCAGTTTTTTCAGTAAATACAATTTTACCTTCTAATCCTTCCAAATAGCTTCCAAAGGCTGAGCTACCTGTATAATCTATCAATTTGATAGCTTTATTTTCAGCCAAGTCTTTAGTGATCATTTTGTCATAAGTATCAGGAGCCAGTTGACAAACATTCGGGTCAATTCCGTTTTCCTTTAATACTTTCTGAATTTCAGAAACCACTATTGCCATTGGCAAAATAGCTCCTGGATGTGGTTTTACGATACAAGGATTTCCAGTAATTAAGGATGCATATAATCCAGGAACTGAATTCCAAGTAGGGAAGGTGCTACAGCCAATAACTAAGCTTAAGCCTTTGGGCATTGGTTTCCAGCTTTTATTCAACTGCACATTGAATTTTCCCATTGGCTTATCCCAGAATTTCTTTTCAGGGAATCTCTTCAATTCATCATAACCAAAAGCAATTGCTTCCATGGCACGGTCTGCTGCATGTGGTCCTGATGCTTGAAAAGCCATCATATAGCCTTGACCTGTGGTGTGCATGGTAGCGTAAGCATTTTCAAAGAATCGCTCTTTAAATCTATCCAAACTTTCTACCAAAATAGCTGCTCTATCATCAATAGATGTGTTTCTCCATTGTGTCCATGCTTTTTGAGCTCTATCAATCAAAGTTTCAGCACTGAAAGAAGGATATAAAATTCCTAATGGTTTTTGTAAATAAGGAGATTCTTCCTGACCAACCCAAGCTTCTGGATCGGTTTGCAATAAATCTTCAAATTTCTTATCTAAACTTGCCTTGAATTTATCCTGTCCGTCTTTATCGGCTGTTTCACCATAGATTTTTGGTGATGGATGCTCAGGATATTGCGCATAAAAAGAGCGGTCATGAACAGCATCTATTGCCTTTTTTAATGTGTCTTTGTGCTTTTCGTATAAACTCATGGATAATATTTTTAAATTTGTATTAATTTCTCGAGCCTTAAATATACATTTAAGATTTGAAGCGAGAAAATGCTTTTCTACAGAAGGGAAAGTTTTTGGAAAAAACAACAAATAATAATCAACCTATGAAGTACATTTTACCGCTCTTGCTGAGTGTTTTTATCTTTCAGCAAAGTTTAGCACAGGATTATGTTCCAGGGCTTATTGTAGTGAAACTCAAGGATGAAGACCAGTCCAGAAGAAAAGAAAGCTCAAATGCGTTAAGCCTAGAACTCCTAGAAAAAGATGGTAAAGTGGAGAAAATCCAATATTTAGGAAAAAAAAGCAGTTTTTTTAAGAGAAATGAGCAAAAAAGCCGCTTGGATAATATTTATAAACTAGAAATCAAGGAAGATATTTCGGAACTGGACTATATAAATTATTTAAACTCATTTGAAAATATTGAATATGCTGAGCAATATCCAAACGTAAAACCGCTTTATGTGCCTAATGACCCTGAAGCTCAATTTGGCAAAAAGCAATTTCATCTAGCCCAAATCAATGTTTATGATGCATGGAATGTTACAAAAGGAGGTGAGGATATTGTTATTGGAATTATTGACACAGGAGCTGATTTAGATCATGAAGATTTGGTTGGAAATTTATATTTAAATGTAGAAGACCCTATTGATGGATCAGACAATGATAATGATGGCTTTGTGGATAATTATTACGGTTGGGATTTTGCAGACAATGATAATTCGCCCGAAGCAGATGGCAGTACTCATGGAACAGGGGTTACTGGTATTGCAGCGGCAGCAACGGATAATAATACTGGAATAGCCGGCATTGGATTTAATACCAAATTTATGCCGATTAAAATATTTCAAACTGAAAGTAATTTCTCTCGAAACAGTTATGAAGCCATTATATATGCGGCTGACCAAGGTTGTGATGTTATAAATCTTTCCTGGGGAAGTTCAGGAAGATATTCTCAATTTGCACAAGACATTATTAATTATGCAGCATTAGAAAAAGATGTAGTGATAGTGGCAGCAGCTGGTAATACGGATGATGAGCTCGATTTTTATCCTGCATCTTATGATAATGTGCTTTCAATAGGCTTTGTTAATCCAGACGACACTCGAAATTCTAATTCAACTTATAGTGATTTTATAGATTTGGTAGCTCCTGGATCAGGAATTTATACAACTGAGAATGGTGATGCTTATGCTTCAGATGGTGGCTCTTCTTATGCAGCTCCTATGGTTGCAGGTGCAGCTGCATTA
>QNXU01000099.1 GCA_003973485.1 Bacteroidota bacterium
AACTTATGCAGACTGGTCTGTCGGCAAGAAGGTTTACAGGTAGGTGTAAAAGATTTAATCAATGATTTTAATTATCAACCGAATACTCCATTGGAAAAAGGGATAGGGGAGTTTGTGGAGTGGTTTGAGAATTATTATAATAAGTAGCTAGGCTGCAAATGACTTTATTTAACCGCGGAGACGCGAAGGCGCTAAGGAAAAATATTAAGAAAAGTGCAGCTCGGACTTTTTCTGATCAAAATATTAAGATAATGAACTTGCAAACTTGTTAACCTGCAAACCTATAAACTTAAAAACTTAGTAACCTAAAAACCTATTCACCTGTTTAATGTTATTTAATTCCTTCGAATTTGCTCTCTTCTTACCCCTCAGCTTTCCCGATAAATACGGGATAAATTTGCTGTACTGGTTTGAAAGCCTAAGGCTTAAGGGGGAACCACAAAGACACGAAGGCACAAAAAAATATTAATAAAGCCTAAGGCTTTTGGGCGACTCTCGCTGAGACGCTAAGACGCAGAGGCCTCGCAAAGAAAGTTTAAAAGAGAAGTTATACGATTATAAATAGTATTTACTTTTTTACAATTTATTAACGTTGCGTAAAACTCTGCGCCTCCGCGGCTCTGCGAGAAAAAATAACAGCCTTTGGCTGTCAACCAAAATAAATTTTCTTTACTGAAACATGTTATTCAATTCCTTCGAATTTGCTCTCTTCCTACCCCTCAGCTTTTTGCTGTACTGTTTTGTTTTTAAGAAGTAAGAAGCACAGAATTTCTTTTTATTAGCCATTTTTATAGCTTTATGAATTACTTAAAATTGATTAGATAATTTATTGTAAAAATATATTAATGAATTTATCAAATAAAAAAATATTAATTACTGGCGCAGATGGTTTCATAGGCAGCCACCTTACTGAAAAGTTAATTGATGAAGGCTATCAAGTGAAAGCCTTTGTTTATTATAATTCCTTCAATTCATGGGGTTGGTTAGATACTTTACCTAAAGAGAAGTTAGATAAAATTGAGATATTTTCTGGTGACATTCGTGATCCAAATGGGGTACGAACTGCCATGAAAGATGTAGATATAGTATTTCACTTAGCGGCTTTAATAGCTATACCTTTTAGTTATCATTCACCAGATTCTTATATCGATACCAATATAAAAGGAACGCTTAATGTTATACAAGCAGCAAAAGATTTGGGAACAGAACGAGTATTGGTTACTTCCACTTCTGAAGTTTACGGTACAGCTCAATTTGTTCCTATAACTGAAGAACATCCCAAACAACCTCAATCACCTTATTCAGCAAGTAAAATAGGAGCTGATTGCATAGCCGAATCTTTTTATCGCAGCTTTGATTTGCCTATTACTATTGTAAGGCCTTTTAATACTTATGGGCCAAGGCAATCTGCTAGAGCCATTATTCCGACCATTATTTCTCAATTACTAAAAGGGGCAACTGAAATAAAACTAGGAGACTTAAGACCCACGCGTGATTTACTTTTTGTAGAAGATACAGCTAATGCATTTATTGAAATAGCCAAATCAGATAAAACAATAGGAGAGCATATTAATATTGCCACGGAATCGGAAATATCAATGCAAGAATTAGCGCAGGGTTTAATCGACATCATCAATCCTAAAGCGAAAATCATAACTGATGCAGAGAGATTAAGGCCTGAAAAAAGTGAGGTGTTTAGATTATTTGGTTCAGCTCAAAAAATTAAAGAATTGACGAATTGGAAACCTCAATATGATCTAACTGCAGGATTAACTCAAACTATTGAATGGTTTTCGAAAGAAGAGAATTTGAAGAATTATAAATCAGATATTTATAATATATGATCAATCCAAATAGAACTATCATAATAGCAGAAGCAGGAGTAAATCATAATGGTGATTTTGAAAAGGCAAAGCAATTAGTGGAAGTAGCTGCAAAAGCTGGAGCTGATTTTGTGAAGTTCCAGACTTTTAAGGCTGATAAGATAGTAAGTAAAGAAGCTAAAAAAGCGGATTATCAAAGCAGAAATATCAATGACGGGGATGATTCTCAATATAATATGCTCAAAAAGCTCGAAATGTCGGAGCAGTGGCATTTTGATTTAATCGAATATGCTCAAAAGTTAGGTATTCAGTTTTTATCCACTGGTTTTGATGAAGAAAGTATTGATTTTTTAGACTCCTTAAAGCCAGCATTATACAAAATCCCTTCTGGTGAGATTACAAACAAACCTTATATTGAACATATTGCGAGTAAGAAGAAGCCTGTTGTTTTATCAACGGGAATGGCTACAATCGATGAAATCAAAGATGCTATTGAAACGATAGAACGAATTGGCATAAAGCGAAAAGATATTACAGTACTGCATTGCAATACAGAATATCCAACTCCAATGGAAGATGTTAATTTGAAGGCCATGTTGCATATTCAAAAGGAGTTAGGAGTTGAAGTAGGTTATTCAGACCATACCTTAGGGATTGAAGTACCTACTGCTGCTGTGGCATTAGGTGCTAAGGTAATAGAGAAACACTTTACCTTAGATAGAAATTTACCGGGACCTGACCATAAAGCTTCTTTAGAGCCTTATGAATTAGTGGCTATGGTTAAAGCTATTCGTAATGTTGAAATTGCAATTGCAGGAAGTGGTATTAAAGAGGTTAGCAAAAGTGAGATGACTAATAAAAAACTTGGCCGTAAGAGCATTCATATAAAGAATCGCATTGAGAAAGATCAGGAAATAACAGTAAATGATCTTATAATGCTTCGACCAGGGGATGGAATTTCTCCTATGGAATTAGAAAACATAATAGGGAAGAAGGCGAGCAGAGAATTTGACCCAGGAGCTAAATTATCATATTCAGATCTTTATTAATATGGAAATTAAGAAATATAAACCTTCAGACGAAATAGAAATTTTAAAATTAATTTCATTAGCCTTTGGACAAAATATGTCAAAGGAATTTTGGGAATGGAGGTATTTGAATAACCCTTCACTTGAAAAGCCATTAATTAATTTAATGTGGGATAAAGATAAGTTGGTAGGACATTATGCAGTTTCACCAGTAACATTAAATGTGAATAATGAAAAGGTTTTAACAGCTTTATCCATGACAACAATGACTCACCCGGATTATGGTGGCAGAGGCATTTTTACAGATTTAGCGAAAAATCTTTATCATGATATTTATTCAAATGATAATGTTCAAGCTGTTTGGGGATTCCCTAACTCAAATTCTCATTATGGTTTTCTTAGTAAGCTGGACTGGAAGGATATTGGTATTGTACATTTTCTGAGATTATATATAGATGATATCTCAAAAATTGAAAAAGTTAAATATAAAGTTTCTTATGACTTTTCAGCGCAACATGCAGCAAAAATAAAGGAGAATAATAAAGGTGAAATTTCAGTTCATAAGGATGCTAATTATTTAAACTGGAGGTATAGAGATCATCCAGATAATGAGTATCAGATTATAGAATTGACTAATCATGATAATTTAGAATTTGTTGTTATAAAAATTATTGATTCATTTGATTCTCCCGGAGCTAAAGAAGTAGATATTCTTGAGCATGGTTATGATGCGAATCCTGAGGTTCTATTTCTCCCATATCTTAATCTAAATCCTCCTTTTCTCATTGGAAATGTGAATACTGGCCTACCTGCAACAATATCTTGAATAAATTTATAATTTGGGAGTATTTTTGGTTTTTCTTCTTTATTATCATCTTTTTTATTCTTTTTTTCTCCAGCTTTAGCTTTAATTTTTTTTTGCATATCTAAAAATTCTTTTAGAAATATC
>QNXU01000036.1 GCA_003973485.1 Bacteroidota bacterium
TTTTATGAGCTGTATTTACTAAAGATTTCAAATCATCTGGGGTGCCAAAGCGAGAGGAAGGAGCATAAAAATTAGCCACATGATAGCCAAATGAACCATAATATGGATGCTCGGCAACTGCCATTAATTGGATACAGTTGTAACCTAAATTTTTAATTCTGGGCAGAATATTTTGTTCAAACTCCTTAAAAGTACCGACCCCTTCTTTTTCTTGCGCCATTCCTGGGTGGCATTCGTAGATGACAGGATTTTTAACTTCACTTAATTTAAATTGCTTGTCAGTCCAATTAAACTGCTTGTCAGGATTCCAAACTCTTCCAGTAAAATCATAACTCTCTGCATTCTGCGTGGCATATTTGATGTAGGCAGGAATTCTGTCATGCTTTCCATTTGCTGAGGTAACCCTCACCTTGACCGCAGAAAGATGATCCAAACCATCTTCCTGTTTAATTTCAACTTCCCAAATTCCATTATTACTTTTCTGCATGGGATGATTATTTTCATCCCAATTATTAAAATCACCCACTAATGATAAGGCTTGAGCAGCAGGTGCCCATTCATTATAAGTATAGCCCTCTTTTGTTTTTTGAAAACCAAGCTCTTGATTCCTAGAAGCATATTTTAATAAACTTCCATATTCACTTTCTATCCTATCTAATTCTGATTTAAAATAATCAAATCGATTTTGAATATCGGCTTCGTAAGGGGCTAACCAAGGATCATCTTTTATAATTTGTAACATTAATGTTGATTTAGGCTTTTATAAAATTAGGAAAAGATAATGGAATCTTACAGTGATTGAAAATATAAGTTATATCCTTACAAAATTATAGAGAAGATTGTAGCTTTGCGATTTCCTTAAAATTTTAACTTTAAAGAAATGAGAGTAATCACAAATATGCTGGCTCCCAAAGAATATGAGAGCAAAAATGAGTCAGGCAACATTTTAAACATTGACATGTATGACGCTAAAAGCAAAGACTACTTTTCTCCTATGGAAAGTCTCTTGGCAGCCTTAGCCTCCTGCGCATCGGTTGATTTGGTGGAAATGATTAAGAAAAGAAGGAAAAATCTAATAGATCTACAAGTTGAAACAATAGGAGAAAGAAGAGATGAGCATCCTAGAGCATACAAAAGTATTCACATGATTTTTACTGCTACTTCAGACAATTTAAAAGAAGATGAATTTATGAAGTTGGTAGAGTTGGCTGCAGGAAAGTATTGCTCTGTTTCTGGCACTTTAAATGTTAAGGCAACTTATGAAGTTGTGATAAAAGAGATCTGAATAATGTTAACCGCCAAGGCGCAGAACCGCAAAGAATTCCAATAATAATTAAAAAGAAATGAACTTAACTCTGCGCCTTAGCGTCATTGCGGTTCTATTCAAAGGTTATTGACTACTCTTTTAATTGCATTCCACCTGTTCTCCTCGGTAAAATTAGAATATTGCTTCTCATTGGTTTAAGAACACTTTTTCTTTTTTATAAGATGCCCCAAATATCTGTAGTATGTTTTTAAATTGTCAGTTTTTGCAATTTAAAATTAGCTTGATAATTCTTTCATTTTTATCATCTGCTATCATATTAACTAAATGTAAAAACTACCTATGAAGGTATCAATAATGTTAACCGCAAAGGCGCAGAATCGCAAAGAATTCCAATAATAATTAAAAAGAAATGAACTTAACTCTGCGCCTTAGCGTCATTGCGGTTCTATTCAAAGGTTATTAACTAATCTTTTATTTTCATTTCATCTGTTCTCCTCGGTAAAATTATAATATTGCTTCTCATTGGCTTAAGAGCACTTTTTCATTTTCATAAGATGCCTCAAATATCTGTAGTATGTCTTTAAATTGTCAGTTTTTGCAATTTAAAATTAGCTTGATAATTCTTTCATTTTTATCATATGCTATCCTATTTACTAAATGTAAAAACTACCTATGAAGGTATCAATAATGTTAACCGCCAAGACGCAGAATCGCAAAGAATACCAATAATAGTTAAAAAGAAATGAACTTAACTCTGCGCCTTAGCGTCATTGCGGTTCTATTCAAAGGTTATTAACTACTCTTTTTATTCCATTTTTAATTAAAGTTGAATTAAAATTTATTAGCAAGCCTAATTTATTATTTGTCAATTTCAAATAAGTCAATAATTGCGCAGTATGGATTGGTTCAAATTTTTGAACTGTTTTCAATTCTAATATCACGTCTCTTTCAACCCATAAATCAATTCTATATCCACAATCCATTTCTACATTTTTGTATTTTAAAGGAAGCTCAACTTGCTTTTCAACGTGTAATCCTACCTTTTGAAGCTCATACATCAATGCATTTTCATAAGCAGACTCCAATAATCCAGGGCCTAGATTAACATGAACCTCATAAGCTGCATTTACCACTGACTTTGAAATTTCATTTTCTAACATATCTCAAAATTTTATTCATCAGGTCACTAAACCTGTTTTATAATCAATTTTTTGATATTCTTCTTTACTTAACCTTAAATCCCTTCTCGCATTTTGAATTTCTGGTCTGAAAAATGAGCTATATAGTAACAGCCCCGTAAACAAGCCCATCAATCCATTGTGATAGGTCATTGCAAATACTGCTACTGTAATGATTTGATAAATCGCTAAACCAACATATTTAATAAGAGTAGCATTTTTATACTTCCTCATTTTAATAAGTAATTCCTTTTCCTGAGCAGCATGTTTATATTGCCTAGCAGCCAAAAAATGAAGAAAAATGGTTTCAACCAAAGCTAAAATCACCGTCACTCCTACTATGGTATCCTCTATATCCGATGGAATGGCAAGTAATTTTGCATTGCCATTTTCTGCCCTTAAAAAGGCCACAGCAAATAGAAATAATGGGGCTGCCAATAAACTATAATACGTCATTTGCAATGACTGAAAGAATGATTCCCAATATTTAAAATCTGACTTTTGACTCATAAAAGATTATTATTCAGAAGCTGAATCCAACAATTTAACAGCCGATAAACCTAAGTGATCCACTAATATTTTTTTATACTCTGTAGTATTTTTATAACCACCATTTGCGTTGAAAAACTCCTCCATTATAGGCTGCCAGTCGCTTGATTTTGGCATCACAAATGCAAATTCTTCGGAACCTTCATCCCCTACTTTATGTCTTTGCAATGGTTTTCTTTCTTTAACGGCCGACAAATAGAAAGCTAAATCTAGATAGGACAATGACTTTTTATCGGTTAAAATTTTATCCAAAACATCTGGACTAGAATTTACATAACTGATTTCCAGACCAGGATAATATTTCGATTTCAGATTATTTATTCGCTTTTCATTTAAGGTTCCTTTTGCCGTATAAGCTGTAAAACCATTAAATTTTTGTGGTATTTCACTCATTGATTCCAAAGTAGGCACACTACTATGTGTTACCAATATGGCGAAATTGGTAATAAAAGATGGACTGAATAAAATCTCACTTTTTCTGGCTTCAGTTACTGTAATATTCCCTAAGCCAAAAACTCCATTTTTACCATTTTTAACTCCATTATACATAGCGCTAAAACTACTACCGTTTCCTAAAAAGCGAGCATTCAAATTAATGCCATGATTTTGTCTTACATATTGCAAGAAATCATTCATGATATCAACACAAACTCCTGTCAATTTCCCGCTTTTATCTTTATATACAAATCCTGGGGTTTCCACGTAAGTGAAAGTAACCGTTCCTTTTCCAGCTGCTTTTGCAGTTGCATAGTTATCTCCGGTTAAATTTTGAGAT
>QNXU01000337.1 GCA_003973485.1 Bacteroidota bacterium
TGATGTAGGTTTTCAATTAGATTCACCTGATAAGTGCCTTGATTTTCTGGCAGATAAAGACTGCGAGTTTAATGAATTTCAAAATGAATTATATTGGGAATCAAACTTATCAGACAGCTGCGATAGTGAAATTAATTATTACGAAATATTCTATAAAAATGAATTGGATAGTGAATTTGAATTAATTGGTACTACCAGAGACACCTTTTTTATTCATGACAACTTACCAGAATTTGCAGGCTGCTATACCATCAGAGCTGTAGATCAGTCAGAAAACAGAAGTGAATTTTCAGAAATTTTCTGTAAAGAAAACTGTCCGAACATCGCTTTCCCAAATGTTTTCACACCAAACAATGATGGAAACAATGATTTCTTTACGCCATTCTATCAAAAAACAAATGAACCTTTTTCAATTCCTTTAGAAAAATGCCCTAGGTTTTTGGAAAAAATTGAATTCAATGTGTTTAATAGATATGGTAGACAAGTGTATTCTTATGAAAGCGGGGGTGAAAATGGGCTTTACATTAATTGGGATGGCACTAATTTCAATGGAGAGCCTCTGCCTTATGCCATTTATTACTATGAGGCCATCGTAACCTTTGATATGTTGCGACCTGAAAACAAACAAAAAAAGTATAAAGGATATGTTCAAATTATAAGGTAATTGAAAAGTCAAAATCCTATCATATTTTTCGATGGCGTTTGTAACTTATGTAATGGAGCTATAAACTTTATAATTGATAGAGACAGAAAAAGCTATTTCAAATTTGCTCCCCTACAATCTTCAATAGCTGAAAAATATATCAGTAAATCAATTATTCAAAATACAGATAGCATCATATTATTGGAAGGAGGTAAAATATATTCTAAGAGCAGCGCAGCCTTGAAAATTAGTAGAAAGCTAGATGGTCCTTGGAAAGTTCTTTATATTTTAACAATCATCCCCAAATTTATCAGAGATTATTTCTATGATATTATAGCCAAGAACCGCTACAAATGGTTTGGTAAAAGAGATTCATGCAGAATGCCTTCTGAAGAAATAAAAAATAGATTTTTGGAAATGGATTAAGTAGCTTAATCCACTATGTTGATCTTTAGCTTAAATTTGATGTCCTATTTAGGTGTTTTTACATAATACCTAAAGGAATTACAGTTTCGATAAGAAATTATTTGTTCATACTTTTGAAAAGTTTATAACTTGTCACAAAATTTAAAATCTGAATAATAAAATACTAAAAATATCTTATGAAAGCTTACGTATTTCCGGGTCAAGGTGCCCAATACCCAGGAATGGGAAAAGAATTATATGAAAATAATAGTGAAGCCAAAAAACTATTTGATCAAGCTAATGAAATTTTAGGTTTTGAAATCACTAAAATAATGTTTGAAGGAACTGCTGATGAATTAAAAGAGACCAAAGTAACTCAACCTGCAGTATTTCTACATTCAGTAATAAATGCATTAGTTCACCCAGACTTTAAGCCTGAGATGGTAGCTGGACATTCCTTAGGAGAATTTTCTGCATTAGTGGCAAATGGCACTTTATCTTTTGAAGATGGCTTGAAATTAGTCTACAAAAGAGCTTTAGCTATGCAAAAAGCTTGTGAAATAAATCCTTCTACTATGGCAGCAGTTTTAGGTTTGGAAGATGAAGTAGTAGAGAAAATATGTGCCGAAATTTCAGATGAAGTAGTTGTGCCAGCAAATTATAATTGCCCAGGTCAGCTTGTTATTTCTGGATCTAATAAAGGCATAGAGATTGCTTGCGAAAAAATGAAAGAAGCAGGAGCTAAAAGAGCTCTTCCTCTACCAGTTGGCGGAGCATTCCATTCGCCCTTAATGGAACCTGCAAGAGAAGAACTAGCTAAAGCTATTGAAGAAACAAATTTTAATAAACCAAACTGTCCAGTTTATCAAAATGTAAATGCGCAAGGATCTATTGAAGTAGAGACTATTAAGGAAAATCTAATCGCGCAATTAACTGCACCCGTAAAATGGACACAATCAGTTCATCAAATGGTTCAAGATGGTGCTTCTATTTTTATTGAAAGTGGTCCAGGCAAAGTTTTACAAGGATTAGTTAAAAAAATAAATAGGGAATCCGAAGTTAGCCAGTTATCGTAATTGAATATAAATAAATAGGAACAGATGGTTTTTACTTAAAAATTCCTGAAATTCAATTATTTACTAACAATTCAAACGATGCAGAAGCCTGGTATTCCCACTAATGAAGAAGAAAGATTAAGTGAACTTCGCAGATTAAAAATACTTGATTCCGAACAGGAAAAAGATTTTGATGAACTGGTAGAGCTTGCTTCCCTAATTTGCGGAGTTCCAATTTCATTAGTTACACTTATTGATGCTAACCGCCAATGGTTTAAATCGAAAAAAGGAATTTCTGATAACTCTACACATAGAGATGTATCCTTTTGTGGTCATGCTATAAATGGGGATGATATTTTCATTATAGAAAATGCAGTTGCTGATGAAAGATTTTTTGATAACCCTTTAGTAACCGCTGACCCTAACATCAGATTTTATGCTGGCATGCCTTTAAAATCTGAAAATGGATATAATCTCGGCACTTTGTGCGTGATTGACTCCAAACCTAAAAAAATAAATGAAGATCAGGTTAGAGCTTTAAAAATTTTAAGTGGACAAGCATCCAAACTGATTGAATTACGAGATAAAAAAAATGAGTTAGAAATAAATAACCAGAAATTAGAATCATTAAATCAACTCAATAACCGAATCACCAGTATTATTTCTCATGATTTGAAAGGACCTATCAATAGTTTGAGAGCATATTTGAATTCAAACTATATTGATGCAGACAGTCCTGAGGATTTATCTCAACTCTTTCCTCTGGTTAAAAATAATCTTAACAGCTTAAATGAACTCGTTGAAAATCTTTTGGAATGGTCTAGAAGCACAAATGATGTCAACTTTATACAAGTAAAAATTAAGGATCTGGTAATTGAAGTCTGCTATCTGTTTGAAGGAAATGCGATTGAAAAGAATATTGAATTAAACTGTGAATTAAAAGATGATTTTATGGTAGAGGCAGATATTTCTATGCTGCGGTTTATCATGAGAAATCTTATCAATAATGCTTTAAAATTCACAGAAAATGGCGCAGTAAAAGTAGAAGCAGAAAAAATCTCACCTAATAAAGTGAAAATCAAAGTTATCGACAGTGGAATTGGGATTCCTAAAGATTTATTGGAAAGGATAAAATTAAAAGATAAAAAAGTATCCACAAAAGGGACTAGAAATGAAAAAGGTACCGGTCTAGGGCTTCAACTTGTTCGAGAATTTTTATCTATTCATAAAACAGAACTGAATATTGAATCAGAAGAAAACAAAGGAAGCACATTTTCTTTTGAGCTTCCTTTGTTTTCCGATAAATAAATTCAATATCCCAAAATTTTCAACATACTTTCGCTTGTTTGCTCTTCGGCAAATAGCTTTGTGGTTATATTTCCTTCTTCATCTTTATCAATTAAAACATGCTTTGGTGCAGGAATCAAACAATGCTGAATTCCACCATAGCCTCCTAAAGATTCTTGATAAGCGCCCGTATGGAAAAATCCGACATATTGCTTTTCATTTCTTTCTACTTTAGGTAGGAAAACTTCAAATGAATGAGCTTCTGAATTATAATAATCCATAGAATCGCAAGTTAACCCACCCAATTTAACTTTATGAAATGGCTCGTTCCAATTATTGATGGCCATTAATATAAATTTCTGATTTAACCCC
>QNXU01000338.1 GCA_003973485.1 Bacteroidota bacterium
ATTTAATATTATTAAAATAGGACTGGAGCGAACGAGAGAGGAACTTTATGATCGCATTAATTTGAGGATGGATCAAATGATTTCTGAGGGATTGTTTGAAGAGGCTGAAAAACTATACCAGTATCGAAATTTAAATGCTTTACAGACTGTTGGTTATTCTGAAATATTTGGCTTTTTAAATGGAGAATACGATAGGGAAGAGGCTATTAGATTACTAAAAAGAAACAGCCGAAGATACGCCAAAAGACAAATGACCTGGTTCAAAAGAGATCCTGAATTTGTTTGGTTTTCGGCCGAGGACAAAGGTAAAGTTATTGATTATTTAGAAAGTAAGATTGGCTGAGTTGACAGGTTGGCAAGTTGTCAAGTTTTTTAGGTGCAAAGAATTCACCCGATAATTTATTTCCATTTATTACTACCTTATTTCTTTTTTTATCTTCTAGCTTCATACTTCTAACGCTCCAATGTCCGATCTTCGGTACTGACATGGCTTTAAGCACAACCACCCAACACCCTTCATCCAGCACCCTACATCCATCAATTCTATCTATAAAAACGCACGCTCCAAAGTCCCCTTTTGGGGGATTTAGGGGGCTTCATTTAGATTTTCCCGTCTAAAATGTCCCCAAGCAATCCTGATTTCATCATAAGTAAATTCGTCTCCCAATCTGGCCTTTACATCCGCACTGCCTTTTACTTCTTCTAAGGCCATTACCTGACAAATCTGATCGAGTTTAGTGGCATCCATTAATTCTGAAGCTTCTATCTCACCAGTTTCAATGTATTTGGATAGGTGCCCTAAAATTGTTCCGGGTACAAATTCTCTTTTAGCTGCGATTTCTTCTATGCTTAAGCCTTCTTTAAAAAAATTGTAAGAGATTTCGGCCGTAGGCGTTTTGTCTTTTTTGGATTTCTTTTTCTTTTCTATCGAATTTTTCTTCTCCTGCTCATAAGTGGAGGATTGATGAAGATCCTTTTTAGTCAAAATTCGGTTTTCAGCTGCTGCTGTAATTAACATGGCAGTTTTACTAATCTGCAAGAGCTTTGACTTTAATTGTTCCGTAATGCTCTCCAGTTCTTTTAAATAGGCCTTTACTTTAATTTGATTGGAAGTATCGATTAGATGTGCCTTGAAAGCATCATACAAATTCTTCACCTTTGGCTTAAAATAGTCCTCTGCGCTGTTAACTCTTTCGGAAAGCGTAGTTAAATAGTTCTCAATATTCTCATATTCGGTTAATTTTCTTTGAAACTGAAGACCTACTTTGTTGATTTCCTCTAATTGCTCTTTCTTCTCTCTAGTCCAGTCCGCATATTGCTGCTTTAAGGATCTGTTTTCTCCCTTATTAAAACTGCCTAAATGAATATTTAATTCTTTCATCAAGCCTTGGAAATCAAATGTTTCTCTAATAGTGTTGAAAACAAAAGCTTTTCTGTCGGAGTCTAACTTTTGATTTAGCTGTTCAGGAGCTTTTTTGTTATTCTCGAATTGCCTTAAGCTCTTATCTAATTCAAATGGAATATTGCTAATTGGTTGAGATAAGGTCAATCCTTCCAGACCTGTAAGCCTTGAAAGTGCTACATACATTTGCCCTGGAGCAAAGCTATCGGATAAATCCAAAATGGCTTTTTCAAAAGTTAAGCCTTGAGATTTATGAACGGTGATAGCCCATGCCAATTTTAAAGGGAATTGCTTAAAAGTTCCTAAACATTTCTCCTGAAGCTCATTTGTGGATTTATCCAAACTGTATCGCTGGTTCATCCATTCATATCGTTCTACCGTGACTTCATCCTTGGGGTTTTTAAGTTTCACTTTGATGGTGTCTTCATTCATTTCGGATATTTCACCGATTTTCCCATTGAAATATCTTGTCTCTCCGCTGCTATCATTTTTGATAAACATCACCTGAGCGCCAATTTTAAAATTGAGTTTTTCAGGCAAAGGGAACATGTTTTCAGGGAAATCTCCTTCAATTTCAGCTTTGTAGCTTCTTTCTACTGTATTTAATGATTTTAAAGCCTTCTCGTTAATTAAATCTGCTTTTCGATTATGAGTAGTGATATTGATATAGCCCTCTTTCGGTGATTCTTCTACACCTTCTTCATAATGTTGGTTTAACTTTTCAATATCGGTTTCAGATAAATGATTATCTCTTAAGCGATTTAGAATATCAGTAAATTCGGGATCAGATTGACGGAAAATTTTATCGAGTTCGATATATACCATTTCGGTTTTCTGTAAAGCCAAAGCCTCAAAGAAATAGCCGGTCTTGTAAAATTTATTTAAATATTGCCACTCATGCTGACGGATTACGGGAGGGAGCTGGTTCAGATCTCCAATAAACATAATTTGCAAGCCACCGAAAGGCTGAGGATTTTTGCGAACCATTCGCAATATTAAATCCATGCAATCCAAAATATCAGCCCGCAGCATACTGACCTCATCAATAATCAGCAGTTCCAGATTTCGAATAATCTGGCGTTTGTTTCCATACATTTTAAACTGCTGAAGGAATGTTTTCGGGGTATTGATTTGCTCGCTGGTTCTGGAGAAATCAACTGCATTATCTTCAGGAATAAAAGTTCCAAAAGGAAGTTGTAGTAGAGAATGCAAAGTAACTCCTTTGGCATTAATAGCTGCAATTCCAGTGGGGGCTGCAACGGCTACATTTTTATAAGTATTTTGGATTATATAGCGTAGAAGGGTTGTTTTACCACTTCCTGCTTTACCCGTCAGGAAAATCAATCGGTTGGTGGTGTTCACATATCGAACGGCAATTTTGGCGACTTCGGTTAGTTTGTGTTGGGCCATAATTTGGGGTTGTTTAGGTTTTAGTTTAGCTGTAAATGTAGGAAAAATGACTTTTTTAGAAAAGTGAGAGAGGTGGAAATTTTTGGATTGATTGTTTTTTAATGAATGTCCTAATTCTATTAATTCGAGTGGATTTATAAGTTCGCCCCTACAGGGCTTAGGTACACTGGCAGGGACTACTTTACCATCAGTTCGTCCCTCTGGGACTTAAAAGAGTAGCTACTACAAAGTCGTTTTTAGTGAGCAAAAGCCTTTTGTAAGTATCACAGAAGTAAATTTACTGCAAACTATAGCCCCATCAGGGCTAAATTACGGTAACAAAACAACAAAAACAGAACCCCTAAGCCCCGTAGGGACGACCTTATCTCAATTCTACCACAAAATAAAACACTTTACTTTCACCTGAATACACCACAAAACCACAACCCAAATCCCCACATCATAAAATATAATTTTTACAATATCTCTTCCTAACGAATGTTTGGCATTGGCTTTAATCTTTAGCTTTATTGTTGTAATTTCGTAATTGGAATTAAACGACTAAAAAATATGTCTGCACATCAAACTGTAGCTCCTTATAAGCCTAAAAATAACGTTCGAATAGTAACCGCTGCCTCCCTTTTTGATGGGCATGATGCGGCTATTAATGTTATGCGAAGAATCATTCAATCCACTGGATGTGAAGTGATTCATCTTGGGCATGATCGTTCTGTTGAAGAAGTGGTAAACACTGCTATTCAGGAAGATGCACAAGCCATTGCCATGACTTCTTACCAAGGTGGTCATACGGAATACTTCAAATACATGCATGATTTGCTGAAAGAAAAAGGCGCTGGTCATATAAAGATATTTGGCGGTGGGGGAGGAGTAATCCTTCCTGAGGAAATCAAAGAATTGCATGATTACGGCATTTCTCGAATTTACTCTCCAGATGATGGAAGAGAAATGGG
>QNXU01000020.1 GCA_003973485.1 Bacteroidota bacterium
TATATCACAACTGATAAACTTTTTATAATATAAAATACGTTTTGAACATATATTTAAATACTAAAATTTAGTTGGATTGACCTTTGTCTTATAATGCGATTTAATCATACCATCACTATTCTTTTCTTAATATTATTTTTAGGCTGTGATTCTAAAAAGAATGAATTAGAACCAGAATTTACTCTGGATGCCCCTAAATATTTTGGAAGTTTTAATCAACGCATTCCTGAAGACAATCCTATTACCACTAAAGGTTTCGAATTAGGTAGAATGCTTTTTTATGAAAAAAAGTTATCTGGAGATAATAGTATGTCATGTGCTAGTTGTCATCAACAAAACAAAGCTTTTACTGATGGAAAAGCTTTTAGTGCAGGTATTGATGGTCAAAATGGGGAGGTGAGCAGTATGTCCTTAGTGAATTTATTATGGTCTGAAAAGTTTACATGGAATGGTAAAATGGAAACAGTAGAAGAACAATCGACCGAACCCATCAGAAATCCAATTGAAATGCATGAGAATTTTGAACATGCGATTAAGGAATTGGAAGATGCAGGTTACAGTCGTTTATTTCAGGAGGCTTTCAATTCAGATGAAATTACTGACGACCTTATAGGTAAAGCATTGGCGCAATTTCAACGAGCTTTGGTTTCCTCTAATTCTAAATATGATCAGTATTTAAGAGGTGAATATGTGCCTACACAGGCGGAAAGAAGAGGGGAGAAATTATTTTTCACACATCCTATTCCAGGTCAGTTAAGAGGAGGGAACTGTGGAGATTGTCATTTAGGGCCACTTACTTCTGGAGCTATTGATGGTTTTCAAGGGTTTCATAATAATGGGTTGGATACGGATGAAAATATGGATGAGGGCTTAATGGCGGTGACAGGTAATCCTGCTGATAAGGGCAGATTCAAGACGCCAAGCCTAAGAAATATTGCCTTAACTGCTCCTTATATGCACGATGGAAGATTTGAAACTTTAGAAGAGGTAATCGAACATTATGATAATGGAATCCATCAAAGCAGTACACTAGATGTTTTAATTATAGAAGGAAGTAATGAAAACCAAGCCTCAGGTGAACGACCACAATTATTTTTGACAAAGCAAGAAAAGCAAGACATTTTAGCTTTTTTACACATGCTAACAGATGAAGATTTTATTAACAACTCAAAATTCTCTAACCCATTTGAAAATGAAAACGATTAAATCACTTTTTTACATTTTACCATTTTTTTTATTCTCTTGTCAGGAAGAAATGGAAAATAATGCTAGTCTTGAATTAGAATTTATCCATAAAGCAGGTTTAGAAAATTTTGAATATGAAAAAATATATCAAAATGAGGCTGGAAATGAGTTCTCATTGCGTTTATGGAGAACTTATATTAGTGAGATAAGACTTATTAAAGAAAATAATGAGGCTTTTGCTATTCAAGATAGCTATCATTTGATAGAGCCTCAAAACGGTAATAAATTCAGTTTAAATTTAAGTCAAATTCCCAATGGTAATTACAAGTCAATTGAATTTTATATTGGAATTGCTGGAGAAGAAAATTTATCTGGGGAATCCATAGGAGATTTAGATCCTTCTAATAATATGGCTTGGAACTGGACTACAGGATATAAGTTTGTTAGGATGGATGGGGAATTTCAAGATTTAGAAGGAAATAGAAGAGGAGTGGTAGTCCACATCGGAACAGAAGCAAACCTCAAGCATCAAAAATTTGATTTTAAAAATATTAAGAATATATCTGGAGAAGCCAATAAATTGTCGTTTGAATTAAATTTATTGGAAGCTTTTCAGAACCCAAATACTATTAATTTTGAAGAGTTAAGTGATTTTCAATTTAATAATGAAGCTGATTTGATTGGTGAAAATTATGCAGAGGGGTTTGTGAATTTAATCGAATAGCTATCCCTAAAGCAAAACTGAATTTTATAAAATTAAGGATTAGTTAAGAATAACCTATTTACAATCAGTTTAAAGCAACTTTCCCCCAATCAGCGTGCATATCATCAAATCGTTGCATCACTTTTTTGATGAAATCTTCGGAAATTAGGCTTTTTAATTCTTCCACATCTGCCACTTCATATTCATCAATTTTAAAAGTTTGTTCATATAACCCTAATTCAAATTTTACTAAGTACTTTTCATTCCATTGGAACAAACTGATTTTACAAAAGTCATTCGGAAGTTCACCTATTACCCTCATTTTTCCTATTTTTAATTTTTGCAAAGTTAAGTCTTAAAAGTCTATGACTAAATTAAAAGAACGATTTTATGATTTTTTAATAGAAGAAGATGAACCTAGGGCATGCAAAGCCATTCCGGAAGAAGCTTGCACTAATGTCCCTAAGAATTTTACGCTTAATATTGCCAATGGCACTTTAACCAAATTGGCAGAGAAAATCATCAGTCCGAATTTGACTCTAGCCTGGATAATGGATTTCTTTGGGGCTTCCTCTGCGATGATTGGTGCTTTGGTTCCTATAAAAGATGCGGGTTCATTATTACCTCAATTGGCTGTTTCTGGTAAGATAAGGTCATTTTCAATCAGAAAAAATTTCTGGGCAATCAGCGCTTTGGTTCAAGCATTATGTTGGTTGGCTGCTGCTGGTCATATTTTTTTCGGAGATGAAAAGACATTTCCCATTGCTATGTTGGTGCTTTTAGCTGTTTTTAGTTTTGCAAGTGGCGTAGCTTCTGTTGCCTATAAAGATGTGATCGGAAAGACTATTCCTAAAAATACTCGAGGGCAAATGTTAAGTTACCGATCTACATTTGGCGGTGTCTTAAGCTTGATTGCTGGGGTAGTTTTAGTGTTTTTTATACAAGAAGAAGCTGATAAATCCATTTATGGGTTCATGTTTTTGTTTGCCGCTGCCTTGTGGTTTATTGCTTCTATTTTGTTTTTCATGATTCAAGAAGAAAAAGGAGCAACTGATGGAGGAAGAAATCCATTGCAAGAAGTTAAAGCTGGAATAAAACTGATAAAAGAAGAAACCAATTTTAGAAATTTCCTATTTACTCGAGCGCTGTTAATGGCGGTTCCACTATTGCAGCCCTTCTATGTTTTGGTAGCCAAGGGTATAGGCAATCCTGACTGGAGTTTGTTAGGATATTTGATTATAGTAAATGGATTAGCAAATGTATTGAGCAGTCCTTTATGGGGTAAAATAGCGGATCAATCGTCAACTCGTCTAATGCGTATTTCTTCTATGATTGCGATAGGTGGAGGAATTTTTGCCTTATTGTTTTACTTTGCTGCTGATTGGAATCTAGGTTTTTATGCCTTTCTCCCCGTCTTTTTTATCAATGGTATTGCCTATAGCGGAGCAAGGTTAAGCCGTAAAACCTATTTGGTAGATTATGCTCCTAATGATGACCGGCCAACTTATGTTTCAGTGGCAAATACTTTTATTGGCTTGTTTACTTTAGTTGCGGCTGGTTTTGGCGTAATAGCTGAATTGTTCGGACTTCCAGCGCAAATTATCTTTTTTATGAGCTTGTTGGTTTTGGCAGTTATTTTGAGTTTTCGGTTGAAGAAGGTATGATGATTTTTAATCGCCTTTTTTTGGTAAATTATTATATTACGCCCTTTCAGGGGTTCTATGAGTTATGCTTTAAGCATAGGGCTTCACCCTACGTTAAGATATGTCGTCCCTTCAGGACTACAATTGTACCACCTCTATCTCCCAGGGTTTCACTCTGGGCTTCGCATATTTTTGCCCTTCAGGCAAAGCGTCATC
>QNXU01000153.1 GCA_003973485.1 Bacteroidota bacterium
TTTCAAGTAGGGCTAAGAGTTAGTTTTCCATTATTTAAAAAATGTCCGATCAGTAATTGTGAAGCACAGAAAGAACATCATCATATTGACAAAAAATTTAGAGGTCAGCCCATTTATAAATGGCAGAACCCAAAAGTTGGTGAGAACCATCCATACAATTTGAATGAAAAAAGAGAGTCTTTTCCATTTTTAAAACGAAAATGAAATGATTATTTTTGTCACCGCTTAATAAAAATCTTTAAATTGCACTTTATTTATTTTAGACAGTAAACAAATCTATGGCTGAAGGAGAAAATGAGAAAATCATCCCAATTAATATAGAGGATGAAATGAGAGGCGCCTACATTGATTATTCAATGTCGGTTATAGTTTCCAGGGCTTTGCCTGACGTTAGGGATGGCTTAAAACCCGTACACAGAAGAATACTTTTTGGTATGCAAGAATTGGGTCTTGCTCATAATAGACCCTATAAAAAATCAGCTAGAATTGTTGGTGAAGTATTAGGTAAGTATCACCCTCATGGTGATTCTGCAGTATATGACACCATGGTCAGAATGGCTCAACCGTGGTCTCTACGATACCAAATGGTGGATGGTCAAGGAAACTTTGGGTCTATAGATGGTGATTCTCCAGCCGCTATGCGTTATACAGAGGCACGTCTGAAAAGGATTGCTGAAGAGATGTTAACTGACATCAATAAGAATACAGTTGACTTTCAATATAACTTCGATGATTCATTAAAAGAACCTACAGTACTACCTGCTAAAGTACCTAATTTATTATTAAACGGGGCTTCTGGAATTGCTGTAGGTATGGCTACAAATATGGCGCCTCATAATTTAACAGAGGTAGTCAATGGTATTAATGCTTATATTGATAATAATGATATCACTATAGCAGAATTAATGGAGCATATTTCAGCTCCTGATTTCCCAACTGGAGCATCCATTTATGGTTACCAAGGTGTGAAAGCTGCTTTTGAGACTGGTAGAGGTAGGATCGTAATGCGTGCCAAAGCTGAAATTGAAGTGCTAAAGTCTGGTAGGGAAAGAATTATTGTTACTGAAATTCCTTATTTAGTGAATAAAGCCAATATGATTGAAAAGACAGCGGCTTTAGTAAATGAGAAAAAGATTGAAGGGATTTCTGACATTAGAGATGAATCAGACAGAAATGGATTAAGAATTGTATACGAAATCCGTAAAGATGCCATTCCTAATGTAGTATTAAATAACTTATATAAATATACCCAGCTTCAAACTTCATTTAGTGTTAATAACGTTGCTCTAGTAAAAGGAAGACCAGAAACACTGAATTTGAAGGATATGATTAAGCATTATGTTGACCATAGACATGATGTTATTGTCAGAAGAACTAAATATGAATTAGATGAAGCGCAGAAAAGAGCTCATATTTTAGAAGGGTATTTAATTGCTTTAGATAATCTTGACGAAGTCATCAAATTAATTCGTGAATCAAGAGATCCTGAAATTGCCAGAAATGGTTTGATGGAGAAGTTTGAATTATCTGAAATTCAAGCAAAAGCGATTCTTGACATGAGGCTACAAAGATTAACAGGTCTTGAAAGAGAGAAAATCATTCAAGAATATGAAGAAATCAAAAAGCTGATTGAATATTTAGAATCTGTTCTTGCTGATGAAGGATTAAGAATGAAAATCATCAAGGATGAGATGCAGGAAATTCAGGATAGATATGGTGATGAAAGAAGAACTGAGATTATCCATAGTGCTGAAGAATTTACTGATGAGGACATGATTCCTAATGAAGATGTAGTAATTACACTTTCTCATCAAGGCTATATCAAAAGAACTTTATTAAATGAATACAAAACCCAAGGTAGGGGTGGTGTAGGTTCTAAAGGAGCAGGCAGTAAAGATGATGACTTTACTGAATTGCTATTTGTGGCTAAAACCCATAATTATCTATTAATATTTACCGAACTAGGGAAAGTATATTGGATTAAAGTTTACAGATTGCCTGAAGGATCTAAAACTTCTAAAGGTAGAGCTATCCAAAACCTAATCAACATTGAATCAGAAGACTCTGTTAGAGCAGTAATTAATGTTGAAAATCTTGATGATGCGGATTATATCAACAATAACTTCTTGGTGATGTGTACTGAAAAAGGTACTATCAAGAAAACGACCTTAGAAGCATATTCAAGACCTAGAGCTAATGGTATAAATGCCATTTCCATCAATGAAGGAGATCGGCTTTTAAATGTTAAACTTACCAATGGCGATAATGATATCATTATTGCAGCACGTTCAGGAAGAGCTATTCGTTTCCATGAGAGCAATGTTAGACCAATGGGTAGAACTGCTGCGGGTGTAAGAGGTATTACTTTAAAAGATGGCAAAGATATTGTTGTTGAGATGGTAGCCATAACTAGAGAAAATGCTAATCTATTGGTAGTTTCTGAAAAAGGTTATGGAAAACGTTCTGATATTGATGATTATAGAATCACTAAAAGAGGGGGTAAGGGAGTTAAGACCTTAAACGTAACTGAGAAAACAGGAGAATTAGTTGCCATAAAAGAAGTGATTGATTCTGATGATTTAATGATTATCAATAAATCTGGAATTACCATTCGTATGGCGGTAGAAAGCCTTCGTGTAATGGGTAGAGCAACTCAAGGAGTAAGGTTGATTAAGGTAAACGAAAATGACAGTATTTCATCTGTTGAAAAGGTTGAAAAAATTGACGATATTGAAGAGGAAGGTGCAGAGGAAAACCAAGAAAATTCCAGTGATGAAAATACAACTGAATCATAATTAAACTAAAATAGTAAAATAGATTAATAATTTTTTAAATAAACTTAGATAGAAATGAAAAAACTTGCATTATTTTTCGCCTTTTTCTTAATGATTGGGCAGGCGTTTGCGCAGAATTCTAATGTTCGTAAAGCCGACAGAGCTTTAGAAAATGGTGATTTAGAAGAAGCAAAAGAGCTTATTAATGAAGCTGTTGAACATGAAAAAACAAAGGATGACCCTAAAACATGGTATACTAGAGGTACTATTTATCAAGCCATTTTAAATCAAAAAGGTTATTCAGAAGAATTAGTAAAGGAAGCCTCAAAAAGCTATAATAAAGTTTTTGATATGGTGGATCAAACTGATAAGTATTTTACGCTAACCGATTTAAAAGTTCAAGAGCTTTGGGGTGGATTTATCAATGAAGGATCAGAGGCTTATTCAGCTCAAAACTTTGAAGAAGCAGTTAATGCATTTGAGAAGGCCTTAATTGTTTTGCCAGAAGATACAACTGCTACTTTATACGCTGGAATTGCATCTCAGCAGTTAAAAGACAATAAAACTGCTTTAAAGTATTATTATAGATTAATAGATTTAGATTACCATGAGCCTGATATTTATGGAAGTATTATTTCTATCGAAAGATATGCTAATGAAGATTTAGATAAGGCGCTTGAAGTAGTTAGAATGGCAAAAGAGAAATTTCCTGAAAATGATGAATTTAATAAACAGGAAATAAATTTATTGATTACAGCTGAAAGGGTAGATGAAGCAAAGGATAGAATAAATGAAGCTATTGAGAAAGAGCCAGAAAATGCTAATCTATATTTCAATTTAGGTTATTTATACGAACAACTTGAGCAACCTGAAAAAGCAGAAGAGGCATATTTAAAAGCAATTGAAATAGATCCTGA